>DATDDC010000590.1:0-5330 GCA_036523995.1 Anaeromyxobacter sp. | reverse complement strand
CGTACGAGGGGCCGGCCATGCAGGCGTACACGCCGCTCCGGAGCGGCACGCCCGAGGACGCGGCCGCGTCCTCGAGGAAGGCGCCGAGCCGGAGATCGTACGCCTCGGACAGGTCGGGGAACCTGGGCCCGAGCCGCTCGTCGTTCTCGCCGGCGAGCGGGCTCTGGCCGGAGAGGTTCAGGTGATCGACGATGCGGACGAGGTCGCCCGGCGCGAAGGACGGGTTCACCCCGCCCGCCGCGTTCGTGAGGAAGAGCGAGCGGACGCCGAGCCTGCACAGGACGCGGGCGCCGAAGGCGACGTCCTCCTGGGCCCACCCCTCGTAGGCGTGCACCCGCCCCTGCATCACCGCGAGCGGCACCGTGGCTCCGCCCTCCCGGAGCTCGCCCAGGACGAGCCGCCCGGGATGGCCGGCCACGCGCGACACCGGGAAGTACGGGATCTCCTCGTACGGGATGACGGTGGCACGCTCGAGCCGGTCGGCGAGGCCGGCGAGCCCCGATCCCAGGACGACGCCCACCGCGGGCGCGAGATCGGTCTTCCCGCGCACCCAGGCGAGCGCGTAGGAGAGCCGGGTGTGGAGGTCGGCGCGCTTCGTCACGGCCCCTCCCATGCGATCCGGGCGAGGACGAGCGGCCGAGGCTCCGGCGCGCTCGGCCCGATCGACCAGGCCTGGGCCAGGCGCGCGGAGATGGCGCTGCGCGCCTCGCTCCGCTCACCCTCGTGGACGGTGCAGAGCGGCTCCCCGCGCTCCACCGCGTCGCCGAGCTTCTTGTGCACGACGAGGCCGACCGCCGGATCGACGCGATCCTCGATGCGCGCCCGGCCGGCGCCGAGGGCGACGGCGGCGAGGCCGACGGCCTCGGTGTCGATGGCGCGGATCCGGCCCGCGGCCGGAGCGGCGACGTCGTAGGTGCGGGGCGCCCGGGGAAGGCGGCCGGGATCGCGGACGGCCTGCGGATCGCCCTCCTGGGCCCGCACGATCTCCTCGAGCTTCGCGAGCCCCCGCCCGTCGGCCACGGCGGCGAGGACCTGGGCGCGGGCGGCCGCGAGCCCGGCGGCGGCGCCGCCGAGGACGAGCATCTCGGCGACGAGCTCGACCGTGACCTCGCGGAGATCGGCCGGGCCCCCTCCGCGCAGCATCTCCACGGCCTCGGCCACCTCCAGCGCATTCCCCACGGCGCGCCCGAGCGGCTGGTCCATGGCGGTGAGGAGCGCCGTCACACGCTTCCCCATGCCGCGGCCGATCCCGGCGAGCGCCCAGGCCAGCGCGCGGGCGTCCTCCACGGTCTTCATGAAGGCGCCCGAGCCGACCTTCACGTCGAGCACGAGCGCGTCGATCCCCTCCGCGAGCTTCTTCGACATGATCGACGCGGCGATGAGGGGGATGGATTCCACCGTGGCCGTCACGTCCCGGAGCGCGTAGAGCTTCCGGTCCGCGGGGGCGAGCCGCGCCGTCTGGCCGACGAGGCACGCGCCCACCTCGCGGACGAGAGCGTGGAAGCGATCGACGGGCAGGTCCACCCGGAATCCCGGGATGGCCTCGAGCTTGTCGAGCGTGCCGCCGGTGTGGCCCAGGCCGCGCCCCGAGATCATGGGGACCTTCACGCCGCAGGCCGCGGCGAGCGGGGCGAGCGCGAGGGTGACCTTGTCGCCCACGCCCCCGGTCGAGTGCTTGTCGACCTTCGCGCCGGGGACGTCGGAGAGGTCGAGGACGTCGCCGGAGCGGAGCATGGCCTGCGTGAGCGCGCCCGTCTCCGCGTCGTCCATGCCGCGGAAGAAGACCGCCATGCAGAACGCGGCCATCTGGTACTCGGGGACCTCACCGCGCGTGAAGCCGTCCACGAGGGCGGTGATGTCGTCGGCCGCGACGGGCTTCCCGTCCCGCTTCGCGTGGATGATCTCGTACGGGCGCAGGCGCTCCTCCGATGGCGGGAGGTTGCCCTCGGAGAGGCCCGGTTTCAAGCGAATGCGCGGCGGGACCCCTCGGGCCGCCCCCCGGCTCCTGCGACCGGCGAGGTCGCGGGGCGCCCGCCCCGTGGCGGGTGCGACAGGTAGGACCCGGCCGCATACGCTCGCCCCGGGCGCCGCGGGCGTCAGGCCATCTGCTCCATGAGCGCCTCGTCGATCTCGAAGTTCGCGTGGACGCGCTGGACGTCGTCGAGGTCCTCGAGGAGGTTCATGAGCCGCAGCATGGCGCGGGCCTTCTCGGGGTCCTGGATCTTCACCGTCTCCTTCGGGACGAAGGTGATGCGCGAGGGGCCGAGCGCGAGCCTGCGCTTCTCCAGCGCGACGAGCACGCCGTGCATGTCGTTCGGGTGCGTGCGCACCTCGAAGCCCTCCGGGCCGAGGTTCACGACGTCCTCCGCCCCCGCGTCGATGGCGGCCTCCATGACGGCGTCCTCGCTCGGCCCGGGCCTCACCTCGACGACGCCGCGCCGCTCGAAGTGCCAGGCCACGGCGCCCTGGGCGGCGAGGTGGCCGCCCCCCTTCTCGAAGGCGGTGCGGACCTCGCCCGCGGTGCGGTTGCGGTTGTCGGTGAGGCTCTCGACGATCATGGCGGCGCCGCCCGGGCCGTAGCCCTCGTAGTGGACCTCCTCGTAGGCGACGCCCTCGAGCTCGCCCGTCCCCTTCTTGATGGCCCGGGCGACGTTGTCGTGCGGCATGTTGGCCTCCTTCGCCGCGTCGATGGCGGCGCGGAGGCGCGAGTTGCCGGCGGGATCGCCGCCGCCCGCCCTCGCGGCGACGGTGATCTCGCGGATGAGCTTCGTGAAGAGGTTCCCCTTGGCCGCGCCCTGGGCGGCCTTCTTGTGCTTGATCTTCGACCACCGGTTGTGGCCGGACATCGGATCACCACAGGATCGAGTCGACCATCTCGTCGACCATGTCGCCGAGCTTCTCGATGCCGTGCGACTTCGAGAGGAAGCCGTCCGCGCCCGCCTGCTCGGCGATGACCGACAGCTCGTCGTCCGGTTTCGAGCTGAACAGGATGATGGGGATCTTCTCGGTGTGGAAGTCCTGCTTCAGGACCCGCACGATGTCCTTCCCCGAGATGTCCGGCATCATGAGGTCGGTGAGGATGATCTCGGGCTGGAACTGGTCGAGCTGGAGCTGGAACTCGATCAGGTTCGAGGCCACGGCGATCTTGTAGCCGCGGTCCTCGAGGACGGCCTTCTCCATCTCGAGCGTGATGGCCGAGTCGTCGAGGACGAGGATTCGCTTCTTCTCGGCCATGGCCTTCCTACAGCGCAGCGAGCGCGTACTCGGCCGCCCGCGCGAACGCCGCCCCGTCCTCCGGGATGTCGGGATAGTACCCCAGGAACGCCTGCCGCTTGCCCTCCGGACGCCGCTTGAACGCCTCGAGCGTGTTGCGATACGCGAGCCGCGCGCGGTCGGGATCCCGCTGCGCCTCGCGACAGCGTCCCATGTAGTAGTGCGCGAGGGTGAGGTCCGGGTCGAGGAACAGCGCCCGCGACAGCTCCAGGGCGGCGCTCTCGGCCTCGCCCTGGGCGAGGAGGTGGACCGCGTAGAAGAGGTGCGCCTCGGCGGAGAGCGGCTCGAGCTGCAGCGCCGCCACGTAGCTGTCGCGCGCCTTGTCCGGCTGGCGCAGGACCCCGTAGAGGTTCGCGAGCGTGAGGCGGAGGGAGAGGTCGTCGCCCCTCGCCTCGAGCGCGCGCTCGAGCAGCTCCCGGGCGGCCCCGAAGCGCCCGTCCGCGAACAGGGCCACCGCGCCGTCCAGGTACTCCTGCGGCGCGAGCGGCGGCGAGGAGGACGGCGGCGGCGGCGGCGCCCGCGTGCCGTCGGCCCGGCGCTCGGGCGCGGGGAGCCAGGTGCCCAGCGGCGGGCGCACCTCGAGGTGCGTCACGGGCGGGGGAGAGGAGCGGTGCACGCGCGTCGGCGGCCGCGAGGGAAGCGGGGTGATGCGCAGCGTCTCCGGGCGCCGGTAGAGGAAGGCGCCGGCGACCTCCGTCAGCTCGAAACCGTCGAAGAGGCGGAAGAGCGACTCGGAGTAGCCGAGGAAGAGGTAGCCGCCGGGCACGAGCGCGTTGTGGAACTGGGTGAGCACCTGCTGCGTCGTGTGCGTGTCGAAGTAGATGATGACGTTCCGGCAGAAGATGACGTCCCAGCTCCCGTCGCCCGGACGCGGGAACACGGCCGAGACGAGGTTGTGCGGGCGGATGGCCGCCATGAAGCGGCGCAGGTGGGCGCGGACGTGGTGGCGCTCGCCGTCCGCGTCGAAGTGCGCCTGGAGCAGCGGCCCGGGGACGTCGCGCACCTTGCGGGCGTCGTAGCTGCCGCGCGCCGCGAAGGCGATGGCCTCCGGGTTCACGTCGGTGGCGAGGATCTCGACGTGCTCGGGCTGGGCCCCGGCCTCGGCGGCGGTCATGGCGATGGAGTAGGGCTCCTCGCCGGTGGCGCAGCCCGCCGACCAGATCGAGAGCTTGCGGCCGCCGCCGCGCGGGCGCCGCAGGAGCTCGGGCAGGAGCGCGTCGAGCGCGCGGAACTGGCGCTCGTCGCGGAAGAAGCTCGTCTTCCCGACCGTGACGAGCGGGAGGAGCCGGCGCAGCTCCTCGTCGCCGGAGGGCGAGCGGAGGAGCGCCACGTAGGCCGCGGCATGGGGCACCGCCGCCCGCAGCTCGTCGAGCCGCGCCGCCAGGGCGATCTTGAGGGCGGAGTGGCCGTCCGGCCGGACGTGGAGCCCCACCCGCTCCTTGAGGAGCGCGGCGAGGTCCAGGAGCAGCTCGGTCGCGACGGCGATCATCGCGTGAGCTCCACGAGGGCCCGCGGGATCTCGTCGAGGGGGAGGACCCGGTCCACCGCGCCGATCTGGATGGCCGCGCGCGGCATGCCGAAGACGGCGCTCGTCGCCTCGTCCTGCGCCAGCGTGGGCCCGCCCGCGTCCTTGATGGCGAGGAGCCCCATGGCCCCGTCGTGCCCCATGCCCGTGAGGATGACCCCGCACGCCTTGGGCCCGTAGGCGCGCGCCGCCGAGGCGAAGAGCGGAGAGACGGAGGGCTTGAAGGTGTCGACGGGCGGCGCGTCCGAGAGGCGCGCCACGCCGTCGCCGACGAGGAGGTGCCGCCCCGTGGGCGCGAGCACGACGAGCCCCGCGACGAGCCGATCGCCCTCGCGCGCCTCGCGCACCGTGAGGCGCGTCTCGGTGGCGAGCCAGCTCGCGAGCCCGGCGGTGAACCCGTCGGCGATGTGCTGGACGACCGCGATGGGCACGGGGAAGTCCGCCGGCAGCGCGCGCAGCACGGCCGCGAGCGCGCGCGGCCCGCCCAGCGAGGCGCCCATGACGACGAGCTCGGGCCGCACCGCCGCCCGGG
>DATDDC010000589.1:0-1705 GCA_036523995.1 Anaeromyxobacter sp. | reverse complement strand
ACGCGACGGCGGCGTGGCCCAGCGAGGTCGCGCGCTGCGTGGAGCGCGGCCGAGAGCCCGAAGGCGAGCGGCGCGGGAACGCGCACTCATCGCTCCTTCTCGACGTGGATCGCGAAGCGCGTCGCGCCCGCTCCCTTCACGAGGTCGATCACCCGCACGACCGCGCCGTGCAGCGCGGCGCGGTCCGCGGAGATGATGACGCGGGTGTCCGCGTCCCTCGCCACCGCTTCCTTCGTGCGGCGGACGAGGTCGTCGTCGGCCACGCGCACCCCGTCGAGGTAGACCTCGTTCGCCTTCGTCACCACGACCGCGAGGAGGGTGCCGACGGGCTCGCCGCCGTGGGCCACCCGGGGAAGCTCGACGTCGATGGCCGCGCGCACGATGTACGTGGCGGTCACCATGAAGATGATGAGGAGGACGAGGACGATGTCCACGAGCGGCGTGACGTTGATGCCGCTGATGAGCTCGTCGTCTTCGTCGCTCGCCGCCACGCTCACCCCTGGCCCGGCCTCGCCTCGAGGAACGCGACGGCGGCGTGGCCCAGCGAGGTCGCGCGCTGCGTGGAGCGCCGGAGGCCGCGCTGGAAGAGGTTGTAGGCGACGACGGCGGGGAGCGCCACGAAGAGCCCCACCGCCGTGGCGACGAGCGCCTCGCTGATGCCGGCCATGACGGTGCCCGCGCCGGCGGCCGCCGGGTTCCGCGCCAGGTCGACGAAGGCGCGGATGATGCCGAGCACGGTGCCGAAGAGGCCGATGAACGGCGCGTTGTTGCCCAGCGTGCCGAGGAAGGCCAGGCGCAGCTCGTACTCGATCCGCACCCGCTCCACCGTTCCGGCGATCACCTCGCGAACCGCCTGGGGCCCCCTCGCGGCGTTGGCCACGGCGGCGCGCACCACCTCGGCCTCGAGGCCCGGCCGATCCGAGACGGCGCCCGCCGCGCCGTCGAGGTCACCGGCGAGCAGGCGGCGCCCGATGTCCTCGGTCGCGCGCAGCCTGCGCGAGGCGAAGAACGCGGCGCGCTCGATCATGACGCCGATCGAGACGACGGAGAGGAGGAGCAGGATCCAGAGCACCCATTCGGCGCCGAGGTCGGTGAGAGCCAGGAGCTTGTTCGAGAGCATGCGGGGCGTCCGAATGACGCCGGTAGTAAAGGAGGGGGTCGTGGCGGTGTCAAGCGCGAGCGGCGCGCGGCACTTTGTCACTTTCCGTCAACTCGGTCGCCGCCGCGAGCTCCCCGGGCGCCTCCCGCGGAGCTCACGCGCGTGACGCGCGCGCGAAACTGTCGGGTCGCTTCCTTGACGTGTCTGATCCGAGCGCGCTAACCTCCGCACAACTCGTCCATTCCCGAGTGTGTTCCACCGACTTCGAATGGACCGTCCCGAGGAGGGAACACGATGGCCGCGAAGAAGAAGACGAAGAAGCCCGCCACGAAGAAGAGGACGACGAAGAAGAAGAAGAGCAGAAGGTAAGGCTGGGCTTTTCCTTTTTCGCCAGCGCCGCGGCCGCCTCCGGGCGGCCGCTGCCTTTTCGGCGCACTCGCCGCTCCGCGCGCGGAGCGAGGGATCGAGGCCGGAGGCGTTCGCGTGTCGCTCACCGCCGCGGAGATCGAGGCCGTCGTCCGCGAGCTCGCGCCCCTGGCGGGCTCGCGCGTGGACGTCGTGCGCCTGCACGCGGAGCGCGCGCTCACGCTGGAGCTTCGCGGCCGC
>DATDDC010000588.1:0-14559 GCA_036523995.1 Anaeromyxobacter sp. | reverse complement strand
CTTCCGGCGCCTGCGCCCCCGGTCCCGCGGATCAGCCGGCCGGCGCCGCGGCCTCGCCTTCGGGCCCGGCGCCGATCCCGTAGCGCCGGAGCCGCTCGATGATCTCGCCGCCCGCCGAGAAGGCGAGGAGCCGCGCCACGGCGTTCTCGAGCTGGCGGACGTTTCCGGGCCGGCGGACCGGATGGAAGAGGAAGAGCGGAAGGGCCCGGCGGCCATGCCGGTCGTCGGGCCCTTCGCACGCCTTCTTCGCCGAGAAGGAGCTACCGCGTGGCGATGCGGGCCTCGGGCGCGCCCATCACGGCGGCGTACTCCAGCTCGGGCGCCGTCGGGTTCAGCGGGTCGATCTGCGGCCCGTCCTCCGGGCGAGGCTCGAGACGGATGGCCGGAGACGCCACGCCGGCGTCGGGCCAGGTGGGATCGGCGCGGAGAAGCGCCGCCGCCTGGCCGCCGTCGGAGTGCAGCGCGAGCGCCGGCGCGGGGCTGTCGATGGCCGGGAACGTGGGATCGCCGCAGATGGAGCACGTGCGAGCGTCGTCGGCCAGGGTCGGGACGGAGATCGCCGCCAGGGCGGCGGCGAGGGCGATGCGGCTCTTCATGGTCATCATGTTCGATTCCTCTTTCGGTTTGCGCCGGCCGTCTCCTCGGTCGAGGGCTCGGTGCGGCGGCTCTCGTTCGCCCGCCATCGGGCGTCGCTGGGGAGGTTTGCAGCCGGCGTGCCGGAGAGCGCCGCCGCGAAGCCTCCGGGGCTCACGCGGCGCGCAGCGAGGGTCCGGAGGGCTCCTCGCCGCCGCCGATTCCGCGAAGCTCGCTCAGGAGGGTCGCGTAGATCCGCTTCTCGAGGAGGAAGTCGCCGTGGGCGGCGTCGACCTCCACGTTGCGCGCCTCCGCGCCTCGCTCGTCGATCACGGCGGCGCGGTGGGGCACGATCCGGTCGCGTCGCGAGTACATGGCGAGGAGCTGGACGCGCGCCGGCCAGGACCCTTCGTGGAGTCGGCGCATGAAGCCGCTTCCGGGCCTCATCTGCGCCACCGAGGGCGCGAGCCAGGCGAACGGCATCGCGGCCCAGGCGAGCGGCGTGCCGCGATGCGGCGTGCCCAGGGTGACGACGGTGCGCACGCGCCGATGCCCGTCGAGCCGCTTCACCCACCAGGCGGCGATGAGGCCGCCCTTGGAGTGTCCGATGACGGTGAGCGGCGCCATGCCGGGGTGGCGCGCGTAGATGCGCTCCACCTCGTCGCGGACGAGCCTCGCGAGCTCGTCGATGCGCCGGGTGTTGAAGCGGCCCGCCAGGCCGCCCAGCTCGACCGAGAAGGCCCGGAACCCGTCGCGCACGAGCCGCCGCTCGAGCGCGTGCAGCGAGCGACGGGTGGCGAAGAATCCGTGGAGAAGCAGCACCGGGCTGCCAGGAGGCGGGAGCCCGGCGGCCCCGGCGAGGCCGTCGGGGTCGGCTCGGCTCGGAAGGCTCGCCCGCTTCTCGCTCATCGCGCGCCGTGGAATTGCAGCGCGCGCGCCAGCTCGAGCGTCGGGTGGCCCCGGCGCGCCCTGCACGGAAGGCCTTTCGGAGAACGTCCGGAGGCTCGATGGCGCGAGCGCTCATCGCCATCTTCCCGGGGTCGCTGTTCACCGCTTCGACAGGATGTTCAGAGATTGCGCGACGCCGCACCGCGAGCGAGCGCTTTTGCGTCCAGCGGCCCGGAGGGGTGCACGCACGGCGGGCGATCCGCCTTCCGGCGGCGCGGCCGCGACGGGGCGGCCCGCTCCGGGACGTCTACTCCTCCGCCCACCGCGCGCCCCGCGCCTCCATCGCCGGGACCAGCGATCTCGCGTCGAGCTCTTCGCACCAGCCCTCGAAGCCGCGCCGCGGGATGCCGCGCCAGCGCAGGTCCTCGAGCGACTCGCGAAGGGGCACGTCCGTCACCAGCGTGGCGAGCCGCCGGTAGAGGATGGCCGCCTCCCGGTCCGAGTCGAGCGCCTGGGCGAGCTGCGCCGCGCCGCGGATGCCCACCGGCCAGCGCGCCGGATCGCCGGGGATGTGCTCGAGGTGAACGTGCTCCGCGAGCAGCCTCGAGGCGGTCTTCTCTCCGAAGCCCGGCAGGCCGGGGATGCCGTCCGCGTCGTCGCCCACGAGCGCGAGGTAGTCGGGCACGCTCTCCGGGCGGATGCCGCGGCGGGCGAGGAGCGCCTCCTCGTCGATGACCCGGTTCCGGATGCGATCGACCTGCACCACGCGGCTCCCGGACAGGCACTGCCCGAGATCCTTGTCGGGTGTGAGGATGCGCACCTGCTCGGCCGCGCCGCGGAAGCGGGCCACGCCCGTGGCGAGCGCGTCGTCGGCCTCGAACTCGCGCATCGACCAGACGGTCACGCCCAGCGCGCGGGTCGCCTCCTCCGCGGCGTCGAGCTGCGAGAGGAGCTCGGGCGGAACGCCCTCCTCGGTCTTGTAGCCGGGCCAGAGCTCGTTGCGGAAGGAGCGGATGGGGTTGTCGAACGCCACCGCCACGTGCGTGACGGCCTCGCCCTCGTCGTGCAGGAGCCCGAGCAGCGAGGTCGCGAGCCCGAGGGTGGCCTTCGCCTGCCAGCCGCCCGCCGCGGCGTGGTCCGGACGCTTCGAGAAGTGGGCCCGGAAGAGCTCGAAGGTGCCGTCGACGAGGTGCACCCGCATCGCGCCCGAGTACCACGGGCGGACCGCGGGCAGCGAGGGCCCATTCCGGCCTACCTCAGCCTGAGCAGCTTCCGGGCGTTCCCCTCGTACAGCGCCTGGCGCTCCGCCGACGAGATGGGCAGCTCGTCGATGACGCGGATGGTCTCGCGGATGTACTGGGAGCCCTTCTCCGGGTCAAACGGCGAGTCCGACGCGAAGAGGACGTGGTCGGCGCCGAAGAACGAGAGTCGAAGCCGTCCATGAGGACCACCAGGGCGCACAGGACCAGCACGCGGATCTGGAACCAACCGACCTTCCGCTCATCGATCAGTCCCGGGACGTCGACGACCGTCGGCTCAGGCATGTCGAGGCTCTCCCGTGACGGACCGCTGTAACGCCCATCACGGAAGAGGCGCAGTGGAATGACGCGTGCTTCGCCCGGGCGCCCCAAAGGGCTCACACGGCGTTGGCCGTCTTCAGGAAGTGCGCCTCGCTCAGCTCGATGAGGTTCTTCCAGGCGAGCACCCGATCCTCGGTGGGCAGCTCCTCGGTGAACCGCACGCAGAAGCGGACGGAGCGGCCGCGGACCCGCAGCACCGGCGCCAGGCGGCCGGAGACGACCCATTCCCTCCGGCGCATGCTCGCCACCCTGAAGCGCGGGACCCAGAACGGCGCGAGGGCGATCGCGACGGCGGCGAGGAGCACCAGGCCGATCGTCCGCGACTGCGGCAGCGCGAGGAGCGGCGCGAACGGGAGCACCGCCAGGGCCTGCCGCAGCAGGATGCCCCACACGAGACCGCGCTTGACGATCGAGATCCGGCCCGCCGCCGCGTACTCGGCGCGCTGGCTCGCGGTGAGGTGGGCCGCGAGCAGGCGCCGCGCGCGCGCCCGGGCCTCGTCGGCCGCGACCACCCCTACCCTCCTGCGATGGGCGGCTGCAGCACGATCTCGCCGGCCTCCCGGTCGAACCCCTGGAGCTGCGTCCCGGTGCCGTCGCGCCCGGCCTCGTACGCGAGCCAGCCGCTCTCGAGCCTGGCCTCGAAGAGCAGGCGTGCGCGGCGCATCCGATCGTCCGCGACGGCCGGATCCCATTCGACGCGTTCGTCCCCGTTCACGTTCAGCACCCGAAGCACCGCCATGGCGACCTCCTCCGGCCCCGTCCGGAGCCGCGGGCTCCACCTGGCCCGCGGCTCTCTCCGTCACGCTACGGCTGCCGCTGCGGGCACGCACCGCCGCCCGCCCGCACACCGGCCAGGCGGCCGATCGGCGTCAGGGCCGCGCGCTAGTGAAGCGCCGATGCGGGTCCTCTTCGTCTCCGACACCCATCTCGGCCTCGACCTCCCCGCGCGCCCGAGGGTCCTGCGGCGCCGCCGCGGCGACGACTTCTTCCGCAACTTCGAGCTCGCGCTCGCCCCGGCGCTCGCCGGCGAGGTGGACGTGGTGCTCCACGGCGGCGACCTCCACTACCGGAGCCGCGTGCCGGCGTGGCTCGCCGAGGCCGCGCTGGCGCCTCTCCGGGAGGTGGCCTCCCGGGGCATCCCGGTGCTCCTCGTGCCCGGGAACCACGAGCGGTCCCGCCTGCCCTGTCCGCTCCTCGCCCTCCACGAGAACATCCACGTCTTCCACGGGCCGCGCACGGTTCACCTCGAGTCGAGAGGCCTGCGGGTCGCCTTCGCCGGCTTCCCCTACGCCCCCGGCGTGCGCGCCCGATTCCCGTCGCTGCTCGAGGCGACGCGGCTCGACGAGCGGAGCGCCGACCTGAAGGTGCTCTGCCTTCATCAGTGCATCGAGGGGGCGACGTGCGGGCCGGGAGACTTCACGTTCCGCGACGGCGACGACGTCATCCGGCGGGCCGACCTGCCCTCGGATCTCGCCGTCGTGCTGAGCGGGCACATCCACCGCCACCAGGTGCTGCGCAGGCCGGGCGGGCCGACCGCCGTCTACGCGGGATCGGTGGAGCGCACGTCGTTCGCGGAGGTGGGCGAGCCGAAGGGCTACGTCGTGGTCGAGCTCGCCGCCGGGGGAGTCGCGGGCATCGAGCTCCGGCGGCTTCCGGCGAGGCCGATGGTGATCCGCCGGGTGTCGCTCGCCGGGCTCGGTGTCGCGGCGGCGCGCGCGGAGATCGAGCGCACCGTCGTGGCCACGCCCGCCGATGCGGTCGTACAGCTCCGGGTCGACGGAGCGGTGGCGGTCGAGCAGGAGCCGCTGCTCGCGGCGGCGTCGCTGCGGGCCATCGCCGGAGAGCGGAACGTGTCGGTCGCCGGGATGGGCAGGGGCGGCGCGGAGCTCCGCCGCGCCCGCATCCTGCCGGGAGACGACGCGGCCGATGACCTCGGACTCCAGCGGGCTCTACTACCTCGCGCTGCCCGACTCGGCGGGTGACTACGTCGGGACGGTCGACCTGAGCGGCGACGGAGGGGGCAGACGGCGGCGATCCCACGCCGATCGGCGCGGGCAACCTCCAGATCCACGCCAGCAGCTGCTCGAACTGAGCGCTCTCGCGCAGGGGAGCGACGAGGGCGACGCCCCGGGACCATCGCCGGCTCGGGGCGTCGCCGGCGGTCGGGCCTCGGCATCCGTCACTCGACGGCCTTCGACGCCGCGGGCGTCGCGGCGGCCTGCCGGGCGCCGACCCGCGCCGACAGGAAGAGCGCCGCGCCCATGAGCACGGCGCCCACCGAGGCGAGCGGCGCGAGGCCGAAGCCCTTGATCAGCGCGCCCCCCAGCGCGGCCCCGAGCGCCTGGCCCGCGTAGATGCTCGACGTGTTGAGCGCGATGGACGCCGACGCCAGCGGGGGCGCGAGCGCCACGAGGCGCGCCTGCTGGGCCGAGTTCGCGGCGAAGCAGCCCAGGCCCCACAGCGGGATCGCCGCCAGCAGCACGGGCCACGTGAGCTGCGCGGCGGCGCCGGCCAGCGCCCAGGCGACGAGGCCGGCGAGCATCAGAACGAGCGAGCGGAACACCGCACGATCGGGACCGATCGAGCCGATCCGCCGGGTGATCCAGGCGTTGCCGAGGATGCCGAATCCCCCGAAGAACGCGAGGAGGAGCGCGATGCCGCTCGGCGATTGCCCGGTGAGCTCGCGCAAGGCCGGGGCGATGTAGGAGAGCAGGGTGAACTGGGCCGCCGCCGAGACCAGCGTCACGGCGAGCACGATCCTCGACCGGCGATCGCCGAGCACCGACCTCCAGGAGGCGAGCGAGAGCGGCGCCACGCGCACGCCCGCCGGCACCACCCTCGCGACCCAGACCGCCGCCACCGCCGAGACCAGCGCGACGGCCGCGAAGGACCCCTGCCAGCCGAAGCGCTCGGCGATGACGCCCGCCAGCGGCATCCCCGCCACCGAGGCCACCGACCAGCCCAGGAAGATCGCGGTCACCGCGGCGGAGCGCCGGTCGACGGGCGCCATGGCCCCGATGGTGGCGGCGGCCTGCGGCGTGAAGATCGCCGCGCCCACGACCGTGAGGACGCGCAGGAGGGCGAGCGACGCGTATCCGGGCGCGAAGGCGCACGCGAGGTGCCCGGCGCAGTAGAGCGCGAGCGCGGCGACGAGCAGCCGGCGGCGATCGACGCGCGACGTCGAGGCTGCCAGGAGCGGCGCCCCCACGCACATGACCAGCGCGGCGAGGCCGATGAGCTGGCCCGCGGTGGGGAGCGAGACCCGGAGCCCCGCCGCGAGCTGGCCGAGCATGCCCGGGACGACCAGGACGCCCGCGCCGATGACGAAGTTCCCGAAGAGGAAGGCGCGGACGGCGCGGGTCGTCGCCGCGGGAGACGGAAGGGTGGCGCTCGGCATGAAGGCCCGGCGTTCGTCGGTAACGTCCGCCGGACGCGACGGCAACTCCCTCGACGCTACACGCGCCGCAACCGGAACGTCAGGATGCCGATGGCAGAGCCCGCCAGGGCGAGGACGAGAAGGGGCAGGACGTGTCCGAGGAGGACGTGCTCCTCCGCCGCGATCGGGCACCACAGCTCGACCATCACCGCCGCCCACGCGCCGGCCACGGCGCCGAGGGCCGCCCCGGCCGTCCCGGGGTGGCGCGGCTCCGTGCGGCGGCTGGCGTACGCGAGGGCTGCGAAGGGCCAGGGGGCGGTGAGGGCCGTGAGCGCGAAGCAGCGCCAGCCGGTTCGCGTGAACGGATCCGCGTAGGTCGCGTGCCAGAGCACGAGCCACGCCCCGACCAGCAGCGGCACGCCGATGGCCACGCCCAGGAGCAGGCCGCGCGCGGGCGAGAGCATCGAGCGCCGGGGAGGAAGGACGAGCCAGGTGGAGGACAGGGCCAGGGCCACGGTGCCGGTGAGGATCCAGGCTCCGCTGGCCGCCGGCCTTCCGGCGGCGTGAGCCGGCCCCCCCATCTCGCCGAAGAGGCCGGGGCCCCACTGCACGGCTGCGAGCATGGCCGCGGCGGCGAGGACGGCGAGCGCGACGAGGGTCGGGAATCGATCCGTCCGGCGCGGCATCGGGCGCTCGCGGACCGCTTCCAGGACGCGAAGCTTGAGGGACTCGGGGGGCATCATGTCGAAACTCCTCCCTCGCTGATGTCTCCCGGCCCCGGGGCGCGGGGGGCCGGGCAAGCCGGTTCCGGAGCGTCGCGGAGCCGCCGGGCCATCGCCTTGCGGAGCGCCGCGGTGGCGCGGTGGGTGCGGATCTTCACCATGCCGCGGGTGATGCCGAGGACCTCGGCCGTCTCGGCGACGGAGAGCCCCTCGAACTTCACGAGCTCGAAGGCGTCGCGCCAGGCGGCGGGCAGGAAGGCGAGGTCGCGCCGCGCCTCGGCCTCCACGCGCCTGCGGTGGAGCGCCTCCTCCGGGGACGGTGCCGTGGTCGGCTCCTCGGGATCCCGAACGTCGCCGGCCCGCAGCTCCTCGCGCGATCCGCGGCGGCCGAGATCGATGAGCAGCCGGCGAGCGATGGCGTAGGCCCAGGGAACGACCGCGCCGCCGGGCACGAAGCGATGCCGGGCGGCGTGGATCTGGAGGAGCGTCTGCTGCACCGCGTCCTCCGACGAGCTCCGGTTGTGGGTCCACCGGAAGGCGAAACGGTGCAGGCGCGGCGCCAGCTCGTCGTAGATCTCCGCGAACGCGGTCTCGTCGCCACAGGCGTATCGCTCCATGGCGCGATCGGCGCGCGACAGGCCCTCGGCGTCGACGTCGGTTCTGCCGTCCGTCATGAACGCGACCTGGCCCATCACTGCCTGCACGGCGACCTCGCTGCACGGAATACGCACGAAGGCCCTTCCGGTTACATGGCGTAAGGGGCCGTGCTCCCCACGTACGCTCGGCTCTCGTGGCCGCGGTAGAAGCGGTAGACGGCGCGGTAGGGCACGCGGGCCACGGCGCCGATGTTCGCCGCGCCGCATCCCTCGGACGGGGCGACCCCGCCCGACGTCTGGAGGCGCTGGACGAACGTCACGTCGGCCATGCGCCCCGAGCCTCCGCCGTGGGAAGTTGCGCGCAGGAGGAGCCAGGGAATGGACGCGGGGTCCGGCGTCGCGCCCTCGACCTTCGTGCCCACGACGCTGCTTCCGTCGAGCGCCTCCCACATCGGACCGGCGCGGTGCGTCCCGGCGAGCTGGCCGCGCTCGTCGCGGAGCATCGCCTCGGGCGCCTGGAACGCCCAGGCCGGGCCCGCTGCGCCGGCGCCGGAGGGGGTCGCGCAGGAGTAGATCTGCACGCCCTCGGCGAGGAGATCGAAGGCGAGGTCGTTTCCGGCCGGCGCGGCCAGGGACGGCGGCACCTCGCCGGAGGACGAGGACGGCGAGGCCTCGGGCCGCGCCTTCGCGGACGCGGCGCACCCCGCTGCTCCCGCGAGGAGCGCTGCAAGCGATGCGAAGACGGCGGATCTCACCTTCCCGGACATGGCCTCTCCTTCCTGAGCCCCTTCCGTCCGGTGATACGGACGGACGCCGCTCCGGTTACAGCGACGTTCCCTCGAGCCGGCCGTCCGGCCGACCTCGCGACCGGCGCGCGCCGCCGGTCCTCAGCGCACGTCGGCGCCGCGCTCGAGGAGGAGCTTGCGGAGCTCGGAGCGGTGGCAGCGCGCCTCGTCTTCGCAGTAGCAGCCGACCGAGAAATCGGCGTGGTGCGAGAGCGCGGCGAGCAGGTCGAGGACGCGGGCGGCGTCCGGCGCGCCCATCTCGGCCCGATACCTGGAGATGAACGCGGCCCAGGCCCTGCCCGTCGTCGCCGACTTGCCGAGCTCGATCACCTTCGGCGACGGCGACAGGAGGGGCAGCCACACGTCGTACCAGTCGCCCGAGGCGAACTCGCTCTTCGGCACGCCGCGGGGCGGACGGCGCACCGTTCCGATGCGAAGGCCCTCTCCGCGCGAGCGCGGCGTGCCGAGGCGGACGATGCGGACGCTCATCGGGGACCTCCGTGGGAGAGGTGCAGTCTTTCAGAAAGGACGGCTCGCGAGGAGCTCCTTCGGGGCCGGACGCGGCACCGGCGCGGGCTGCTCGCACGGTACCGGCGAGCGCCGGCCGAGGCCGTCGGCGGGACCGTGCTACATTTTCGGCGACCCGATCCGTCGCGACGGTCGGCGACGGCGAGGAGAGGTGGTCGGACGGATCAGCCCGCGGAGAGGGCCCATGCGCATTCTCTACGGAGTGGTCGGCGAGGGGATGGGGCACGCCATCCGGTCGCGGGTGGTGCTCGAGGCCCTGGTCCCGAAGCACGAGGTGCAGGTCGTCGCCTCCGGCCGCGCCCACGACTTCCTGGCCGCGCGGTTTCCCCACGTCCACAGGATCTGGGGAGCGACGCTGGCGTACGAGGAGAACGCGGTCAGCAAGCTCAAGACCGCGCTGCAGAACGTCCGCGCCGCGGCGTCGGGGGTTCCCGAGAACGTGCGCCAGTACTTCGAGATCGCCGAGCGGTTCCGCCCGGACTGCGTCATCAGCGACTTCGACAGCTTCGCCTATCTCTACGGCCTCAACTGGCGGCTGCCGGTGATCAGCCTCGACAACATGCACGTCATCAATCGCTGCCGCCACGATCCGGCGATCCTCGAGGGCCACGAGGCCGACTACCGGCTCGCCAACGGCATCGTGAAGGGGAAGCTGCCGGGCTGCGCGCACTATCTCATCACGACCTTCTTCTACCCGCCGGTCCGCAAGCCGCGCACGAGCCTCCATCCCCCCATCCTCCGCCCCGAGATCCTGGCGGCCCGCTCCGAGCGCGGCGAGCACCTGCTCGTCTACCAGACGTCGACGTCGAACACGGCCCTGCCCGAGGTCCTCCGCCGGACCGGCCTCCCCTGTCGCATCTACGGCCTCCGGCGGGACCTCGCCGAGGACCACGTGGACGGCTCGCTCACCTGGCGCGCCTTCAGCGAGCACGGCTTCATCGAGGATCTGCGCACCGCTCGCGGAGTGATCGCCAGCGCAGGCTTCACGCTCATGGGCGAGGCGGTCTACCTCCACAAGCCCATGCTCTCCCTCCCGGTGAAGGGTCAGTTCGAGCAGGTGCTCAACGCGCGCTACCTGGAGCGGTGCGGGTACGGCCTGGAGTGCTCCGAGCTCACCCCCGAGCGGCTGTCCGCCTTCTGCGAGCGGCTTCCCGCCTTCGAGGAGAAGCTCGCCGGCCATCACCAGGACGGGAACGCGGATCTGCTGGAGCGCCTCGACGGGCTGCTGGCGCAGGTGGCGGCCGGCGGCCGGGCCTGGTGGGAGGACGGCGAGCCGGAGGAGGAGCCGGGGAGCTGATGGCGTGACGCTCGCGCCCCGCCGCCGGAGCGCGGCTGGATCGGGATCGATCGGAGCCACGGACATGAGCCTCGCCCGCGAGTACCGGCGGCAGCTCGAGTGGCGCGACTGGCCGCGCGTCCTCGACGCCCTGCCCTCCCTCGGCGGCCAGCTCGTCCTCGATCTCGGCTGCGCGGTGGGAGACCAGGCGGCCGCGCTCGCCGCCCGCGGCGCCCGCGTCATCGGCGTGGACCTGAACGAGGAGCTCCTCGCCGAGGCCAGGTCCCGCTCCATCGACGGCGCGGAATTCCGGCTCCTGGACCTCAGGACGCTCCCCGACCTCGGCGTCGTGGCGGACGGGATCTGGTCCAGCCTCGCGGCCGCCTACTTCCCGGATCTGCCGCGCGTCCTCCGGTCCTGGGCGCGGCACCTCCGGCCCGGTGGCTGGATCGCCCTCACCGAGATCGACGACCTGTGGGCGCACGAGCCGCTCGGCGCCGAGGCGAGGGCCGTCCTCGACGCCTACGCGCGCGAGGCGCTCGAGGCGGGACGCTACGACTTCCGCATGGGCCGGAAGCTCGCCACGTCCCTCGAGGCGTGCGGGTTCACCGTCACGAGGACGATGACGCTCGAGGATCGCGAGCTCTCCTTCGCGGGCCCGGCGCCCCCCGAGATCCTCGACGCCTGGCGCGCCCGCCTGGATCGCCTGAAGCCGCTGCAGGAGCTCTGCGGAGCGCGCTTCGAGGACGTCCGCGCGGACTACCTCCGCTGCCTGGCGCACCCGGACCACCGCTGCGGCGCGACCGTCCTGTGCTGCATCGCGACGCGCGGGGAGCGAGATCGCCCGCCGGCGCCCTGACGCCGCCCCGCGGCGGCTCAGCCGCGCTTCAGGAGCCCCTCGGCCTCGAGGGCCGCCCGGACGCTCGGCCGCTGGGACAGGCGCGAGCGGTACTCCTTGAGGCCCGGCCACCGGCCGGGATCGAGGCCGGCGGGCCGCATCCAGTTCACGAGCGTGAGGAGGTACGCGTCACCGATGGTGAACGTATCCCCCATGAGGAACGGCTTCGACCCCAGCTTCTCCTGCGTCCACCCGAAGCGGCGGTCGAGCCTCTCCTTCGCCGTGGGCTTCTCCAGCTCGGGCCCGTGGAACAGCGGCCAGTAGGCCTTGTGGATCTCGGTCGCGAGGAAGTTGAGCCACTCCTGCAGCCGGTAGCGGGAGAGGGTTCCCGGCCCGGGGGCGAGGCCGGTCTCGGGGCGCAGGTCGGCGATGTACTGGCAGACGACCGCCGCCTCCGTGAGGCGCTGCCCGTCGTCCAGCTCCAGGACGGGGACGTAGCCCTTGTCGTTGACGTCCTCGAGGCGTCCGCCCCCTTCGAGCGTGTGGGCCTCGCGGTCGTACTTGACGAGCGTGAAGGGAAGGCCCGCTTCACGCAGCGTCACGTGAGGCGCGAACGAGCAGGCACCGGGGAAGTAGACGAGCTTCATGGTCTGGGCTCTCCTTGGACGTCGTCGAAAGGCTTCCGGACCGAGCCGGGCGCGCCGCCGCGGCGCGCCACGCCGCGGAGGATTCTCTAGCGCCTCGGGCCCCGGAATGCACGAATCGGCGATCGGCCACGGGGCGAGCGCGATAAGCTCGGGAGACACCCGGGGTGCAGAGGCCGCCATGTCCCAGTGGATGCTGTGGATGCTCCTGTCCTGGATCACGGGGAGCCCCATCGTCTCGCTCCTCGTGCTCGCCCTGATCTGGTGGCTCGGCGACCGAGCCACCTTCCGCGTGCTGCCGGACCCCTTCCGCCTCTTCAAGCGCTGGGGACGCATCTCGAGGCTGCGCCGGGACCTCTCCGCCAACCCGCACGACCGCCGGGCGCGGCTCGAGCTGGCGCAATTCCTCCTCGAGATGCGCCGCCCGCGGCAGGCCGCCGAGGTGCTGCGTCCCAACCTCGAGGCGGGCGACGACGACGTGCACACCGCCTTCGCCATGGGGGCGGCCCTGGCGCGGAGCGGCTCGCACGAGCCGGCGGAGCGGTGCCTCGCCATCGCGAGGGAGCGCGACCCCGCCTTTCGCATGGGCGAGATCGACCTCGAGGTGGGGCGGATGCGCATGCGGCGGGGCGACTCGGCGGGGGCGATCGAGCCGCTGACGAGGCTCGTCGCGGCGCGGCCCGGGACCGTGGAGGGGCGCTTCTGGCTCGCCCGCGCCCTGGAAGGCCAGGGCGATGCGGCCGGCGCGGCTCGCGTTCGCGACGAGGCCTGGCGCGAGTACGCGGCGCTGCCGAGGTTCCGGCGGCAGCACGAGCGCCCCTACGCATGGCGAATGCGGCCCTGGCGGCCGGCGCTGGTCGCCCTCGCCGTCGCGCTCGCCACGGCGCTCGTGCTCCGGGAGGTCCTTCCCGCGGTCCACGAGGCGCGGCGCTCGGCGGCGGACCCGTCGGGCTCGATCGAGCGCTGAGGCGTCCCCGACCCGCTCAGGCCAGCGCACCCCGCAGGGCCCGCGCTCGCTTCATGCGCGCGAGGAGCGGCGGCACCCCGAGGAACAGGAGCGCGCCCACGAGGAGCACGAGCGAGATGGGCTTCTCGAGGAAGATGGCATGGCTGCCCTTCGAGATGATGAGGGCCTGGCGGTAGGACGACTCCATGCGGCCCCCGAGGATGAGCCCGAGCACGAGCGGCTCGATGGGCCAGTCGTGCCGGCGCATGTAGTAGCCCACCACGCCGGCGCCGGCGGTGAGGAGCAGGTCGACGCTCGACTGCGAGAGCGACCACACGCCCACCGTGGAGATGACGAGGACGATGGGCATGAGGTAGCGCGCCGGGACCGCCATGATCCGCGCGAAGACGTTCACGAGCGGCCAGTTCAGGACGAGGAGGAGGACGTTCCCCACGTACATGGAGGCGATGAGCGCCCACAGGAGCGCGCCGTGCTTCTCGAACATCATCGGCCCGGGCGTCACGTCGAGCATCATGAGCGCGCCGAGCATGACCGCGGTGGCGCCGCCCCCCGGGATGCCCAGGGAGAGGAGCGGGATGAGCGACGCGCCGCTCGCGGCGTTGTTGGCGGATTCCGGGTTCGCCACGCCGCGGATGTCGCCGGTGCCGAACTTCTCCGGGTCCTTCGCGAGCCGCTTCTCGACGTTGTAGGCGATGAACGTCGACAGCGTGGCGCCGGCGCCGGGCAGCATGCCGACGAGGAACCCGAAGAAGCTCCCGCGCAGGATGGACGGCAGGCTGTACCTGAACTCACCCCACGAGAGCCACAGCCGCCCCGCCTTCACGAGCTCGGCGCGCGTTCCGGCCCAGACCTCCTTCGCGGTGACCAGGATCTCGGAGAGCGCGAAGACGCCGATGGCGATGACGATGAAGTCGATGCCGTCCTGCAGGAAGGGATTCCCGAAGGTGAAGCGCGGCGCACCCGAGACGAGGTCGATCCCCACCGTGGCGATCATGAGGCCCACCACGGTCGTGACCAGCGCCTTCGAGATCCGGGCGCCCGCCAGGCTCGCCACGGTGGCGAGGCCGAAGAGCATGAGCGAGAAGAACTCGGCCGGCCCGAAGCGGAGCGCGAGGGACGCCACGGGCCGACCCACCGCGGTGAGGACGACCACCGCGAGCGTGCCCGCGATGAAGGAGCCGATCGCCGCGATGGCGAGGGCCGGGCCGGCGCGGCCCTGCATCGCCATCTTGTGGCCGTCGATGGTGGTGATGACCGACGCGGACTCCCCCGGGATGTTCACCAGGATCGAGGTGGTGGAGCCCCCGTACATCGACCCGTAGTAGATGGACGTCAGCATGATCATCGCCGCGGTGGGCGACATGGTGAAGACGAGGGGGAGCAGCATCGCGATGGTCGCCGTCGGTCCGAGGCCGGGCAGCACGCCGATGACGGTGCCGATGATGCTGCCGACGAGGGCGATGGCGAGGTTCAGGGGCTGGAGCGCGACCCCGAAGCCGTGGAGCAGGTGGCCGAACATGGGAGCCTCACTTCCCGAGGAGCGAGAGGATGCCGAGCGGGAGGCGGACGCCGAGCCCGACCGCGAAGGCGAGGTGCAGCACGCCGGTGGCGGCGGCGGCGAGCGCGGCGCACACCGGCCAGCGGCGCTCGCCGAGGAGGCGGAACATGAGCGCGAGGGCGACGGCCGCCGCGGCCGGGAACCCGAGGTAGGGCATGGCCGCGAGGAAGCCGAGGATCACGGCCCACAGCGCGTAGAAGCGGCCGTGCGCGGCGAGCCACGCGCGAG
>DATDDC010000587.1:0-3736 GCA_036523995.1 Anaeromyxobacter sp. | reverse complement strand
GAGCTCCGGGCCGCGCCAGATGGCCGCGGCGGCGCGGATGGCCATGGCCAGGGCGAGGGGCACGGCCGTGACCGCGAGCGCCCTCGTCAGGAGGCTCGGCGCGGCGCCGGAGACGTCGATCGCGGACACGGCGAAGGCCGCGAGCGTCGCGGCCATGGCGAGCGCCGCGACCTTCGAGCTTCGCCGCACCCGCAGCAATGTCCCGCGCGCGGGTGTCAGCGCGTGGCCATTCCCCGTGTCCAATTCTCCCCCCCAGAGGCAGCCGCGGGTCCCTCGATCGCCGTGCGCGGCCTTTCCATCGGGGACGACCGGATGGCGGTGCAACCGCCGATCCGGCCGCCGCCGAGGGACGGGTCCGCCGCGCCCCGCCGCGCGCGCGCGAAGCGCGTGGGAATGGCTCGCGATTGTGCAATCCGTCGCACCTGTGCGCAGA
Source organism: Anaeromyxobacter sp. (assembly GCA_036523995.1). GTDB lineage: Bacteria > Myxococcota > Myxococcia > Myxococcales > Anaeromyxobacteraceae > Anaeromyxobacter. The sequence goes on along the minus strand of DATDDC010000587.1, from coordinate 3,303 downwards.
GCGGCGCACGCAGCCGTTGCGTGAAAACCCACACCCGTTGCGCCAATAACCCCAGCGGCGAGCGCTCACCCGTCTACCCGGATGACGCCCTTCTTCAGGGCGAAGCGCACGAGCTCGGTCCGGTTGTGCACCCCGAGCTTCTCCATGACGTGCTCGCGGTGGCTCATGGCCGTCTTGACGGAGATGCCGAGGACCTCCGCCACCTCCTTGTTGCTCCGGCCGTCGGCGACGAGCTTCAGCACCTGCTTTTCACGATCGGTGAGGGCATCGTAGGGATCGGCCCCGCCGGGCGTGGCCGGGTTGGCCTCCTCCATGGCCGTGCGCGCCACCTCGGGGTCGAGGACGAGCCCGCCCTTGTGGACCGCGCGGATCGCGTTCGCCAGCTCGGCCCCCGCGGACTTCTTGAGCACGTACCCCGCCACGCCCGCCTTGAGCAGGCGCCGGACGTACTCCCGGTCCTCGTACTGCGAGAGGATGAGGATCCGCGCGCGCCGCCCCTGGCTCTTCATCTCCAGCGCCGCCTCGATGCCGCCGAGCCCCGGCATGGCGATGTCCATGAGCACGACGTCGGGGTCGAGCCGCGCCGCCGCCTCGATGGCCTCCATGCCGTTCGAGGCCTCGCCGACCACCTCGATGTCGGGGTGGATCTGCAGGAGCGCCCGCACGCCCTCCCGCAGGATGGCGTGGTCGTCCACCACGAGGACGCGGATCCTTCCGCTCATGTGGCCACCTCCGCGATGCGGGCGGGCCCCTCCGCGGCGCGCGGCAGGGGGATGCGCACGGTCACGCGCGTGCCCTTTCCCGGAGCCGAGTCGATGCGCGCCTCGCCGCCCAGGATCCCGGCGCGCTCCGCGATGCCCATGAGCCCCCAGGGCCGCCGCCCGTCGGGCCGGGAGGACGCGGCCAGGTCGAATCCCTTGCCGTCGTCCTCGATGTCGATCACGACCACGTCCCCTTCCACCCCCACCTGCACGAGGACGGCCGTGGCCTGCGCGTGGCGCGCCACGTTCGTGAGCGCCTCCTGGCACATGCGGAAGAGCGCCGTCTCGATCTCCGGGGCGAGCCGGGAGACGTCGCCGAACTCGCAGCGCACGGAGATCCCCCGGCTCGAGAGGTGGCGGTCGGCGTACCAGCGGATGGCGGAGAGGAGGCCCAGGTCGTCGAGCACCGAGGGGCGGAGGTCGAGGATGAGCCTGTGGACGTCCTCGAGCGTCCGCACCGCCACCGCCTTCACGTCGTCGAGCCGCACCGTCCGGCCGCCGCGGATGGCGTCCTGGGCCGCCTCGAGCCCCATGACCAGCACCGCCAGCGCCTGGCTCGTCTCGTCGTGCAGCTCTCGCGCGATGCGCTTTCGCTCGTCCTCCTGCGCGTAGATCACCTTGCGCAGGAGGTCCGCGCGCGCCTCCTCCCGCACGCGCAGCTGCTCGTTGGCGTCGTTCAGGGCGCGGGTGCGCTCCTCGACGCGCGCCTCGAGCGAGGCGTTGGCCTCGCCGATCTCGTCGATGAGGCGGCGGAGGTTCCCGCGCATGTGCTCGAGCGACTTGCCCAGCCTGCCCACCTCGTCCTCGCCCAGGTCGGGGATGGGCTGGTCGAGCGCGCCGGAAGCGATCCGCTCGGCGTGATCGGTGAGGACGCCCACCGGCTGCGTGACGCTCCGGGCGGCGCCCCACGAGAAGGTGGCGGCCAGCACGACGTGGGCGGCGAGCAGGCCCAGCACCGCGTACCAGGGGAGCGCGCCGAGGGTGGGCAGCGCCTCCGAGGCGGCCTGCCGGACCACGACACCCCAGGGCGCCGCCTCCAGCGCGGCGAAGGTGAGGTGCTCGTTCCGCCCCGGCAGGACGCCCTCCTCCTCGTGGCAGGACACGCAGCGCGTGGCGAAGGCCCGCTTCTCGTGGGCGAGCCGCCCGAAGCGCCGCGCGCACTCCGAGGGGATCCCGGCGCGCCCGGGCTCGGTGCTGGCGACGACCCGCCCGTCGGCGCTCACGATCTCGGCGAAGCCGGTCCTTCCCCTGCGCAGGAAGCGCAGCATCCGCTCGAAGTCGCGCCGCTCGGGGAGGACCTCGCTCCCGGCGACGCCGATGACCTGGCCCTTCCAGTTCCGCACCGGCACGAGCTCCCGGAAGAGCGCGCCGCGCTCGCTCGCCACGAGGCCCGAGACCTGCGGCCGCCCCGTGGCGATCACCTCCGCCACGAGCGGATCGTCCGCGCGCGGCGCCTCCTGCGCCGTCCCCTGCGGCTCCTCCGCCACGCGCCCTCCCGCGGCCTCGACGAGGAAGACCGGCTCGCGGTGGCGGAACAGCTGATGCGCCTCGCGCAGGAGCCGCCGCTCGGTGGCGGCGTCGCCCGCCTCCAGGGCGGGCGCCACGGCGGCCGCGAGCCGCTGCAGCACCTCGAGGTCGGCGGTGAGCTCCAGGTCCACGTGCGCGGCCACCGTGCTCGCCGCCGCCACCCTGCCCGCCAGGAATCGCTCGTCGAGCGCGCGCATCCAGAAGAGGCCCGCGGCGCCCATGAGCACGAGCGGGAAGAGCGTCCCCACGACCATGAGCAGGTAGACGCGGCGGCGGAGCGAGATCGCGCCGGCGCTCGCGGCGCCGGGCTTGGGCGCGGCCGTCATCGACCGCCCTCCCGGTGGGCGCTGCGCGCCATGTGGAACAGCTCCTCGACGTCGCCGGCCGAGCGAAGGATCACGGCGCGGCCGTGCAGCTCCCAGGAGAGCTCCGTGGCGGGGCGGCCCCCCACGAGCACGTCCGAGATGGTCGCCGGCGCCTTCCCCACGACGGCGCGGGCGGAGCGGAGCACCGTGCGATCCTGCAGGAGCTCGGGGTGGATGGGCTCGCCATCGCGCGTCGCCTCGAGCACCTCCACGCCCGAGCCGCCGTCCCGGGCGGCGAAGGCGAGGCGCACCGACCCCCGCCGGCCGCCCGCGACCCGGATCTCGGCGGGAGGCCAGGCGAGCCGCTCGGGGAAGTAGCCGGGCACGAGGACGCGAGCCCCGAGCCGGCGCTCCGCCTCCTCGATGGTCCTCGCGTGGCGCATCGCGCCCGACTCGCCCGCCATCCAGCCGGGGATGGCGCCCAGGACGCCCACCGCCGTCACCGTCGCCGCGAGGATCCAGGCGAACGTGGCGCACATCCGCCCGAGCGCCCCGCGCCCCTCGCCCGCGCTCCCCGCGCTCGCTGTGGCGACGGCGGTCATGTCACGAAGAAGAGGACGCCCACGAGGGCGGCCGCGGCGAGCGCCACCCGGGCCGGCCCGAACGGCAGCGGCGGCGGCGCGGGCTCGAGGAGCCGCCGGCAGCGCATC
>DATDDC010000586.1:0-8805 GCA_036523995.1 Anaeromyxobacter sp. | reverse complement strand
GCAGGTCGCGGTGACCGTGCTCGAGATCGCGCTCATCCTCGTGTTCGTGGCGGCGGGCGCCGTGCGCGGCGACCCCTCGCGGCTGCTGGAGGCGCCGCCCTTCGGCTCGATCGACACGCCCGCCTTCGCGGTGGCGCTCGTGTACGTGTCCTTCGCGTACAGCGGGTGGAACGCCGCCGTGTATCTCGCCGGCGAGGTGAGGAATCCGGCGCGGACGCTGTCGCGCGCGCTGCTTTTCGGCACCTGCGTCGTGGTGGGCCTCTACCTCGCCCTGAACGTCGTGTTCCTGGCCGCCGCACCTGCCGGCGAGCTCGCCGGCGTGGTGGAGGTCGGCCACGTCGTCGCCGTGAGGCTCCTCGGGCCGCGCGCGGGCCGGGCGCTGTCGGTCGTGATCGCGCTGGTCCTGGCCGCGTCGGTCAGCGCCATGCTGATGGCCGGACCGCGCGTGTACGAGCGCATGGGCGTCGACCATCCGCGGCTCGCCGTGCTGGCGCGGCGGACGCGCGGGCGGGGACCGGCCGTCGCCGTGGCGCTCCAGGCGGCGATGGCGATCGCGATGATCGCCACCTCCACGTTCGCGGCGCTGCTCGTCTACGTCGGGTTCACGCTGTCGCTCGTGGCCGGGCTCGGCGTCCTCGGCGTCGTCGTTCTCCGCCGGCGTGAGCCGGGGCTCGCGAGGCCCGCTCGCGCATGGGGGTACCCCGCGACGCCGCTCCTCTTCGTCGCGCTCTCCGCCTGGATGATCGTGCACGCGCTCGTCCAGAACCCCGCATCGTGCTGGGCGGGCGTCGCGACCGCGATCGGGGGACTCGCGCTTCACGGGGTCCTCGGGCGCCCAGGCGGACGGGCGGCCGCGCCCGTCGCGTGAGAGGCGTGCGATCGCCGACGCCGGCTCGAAGGTGCGGGCCGCGGCCGCGGTTCGTGCCATGGCGCCATTCTCGCCCCTCGCCAGGCGCGCGCCCCGCCGCGGCCTCGAAAGAGTGATCTCGGACGGCCCCGGTACGCAATTATCGAGTCGTTACGTATGGTTGACCGCCCCGGTCCCTTGACTTCGGAGGGTCGATCGGGCATACAGGCACCCCCTTGCCGCGAGCGACGGCTTCCGCGGCACACCCCTCGAGGAGAGCCAGGGAGACATGTCCACATCAGCTTCTGCTGCGAAGTCCAAGATCCAGCGGGTCGAGACGGTGACGATCCGGTTCGTCGGCGACTCCGGCGACGGCATGCAGCTCACCGGCAGCGAGTTCACGAAGGCGAGCGCGCTCGCCGGCAACGACCTCGCCACGTTCCCGGACTATCCCGCCGAGATCCGCGCGCCGGCGGGCTCCCTCGCCGGCGTCTCCGGCTACCAGGTCAACTTCGGCTCCCGCGAGATCCACACGCCCGGCGACGCGCCCGACGTGCTCGTGGCCATGAACCCGGCCGCGCTCAAGACGAACCTCGCCGACCTCAAGACGGGCGGCATGCTCATCGTGAACTCGGGCGCGTTCTCCGAGTCGAACCTCGAGAAGGCCGGCTACAAGTCGAACCCGCTCGACGACGAGGCCCTGAAGCAGAACTACAAGGTCTTCCGCGTCGACATGAACACGCTCACCGAGCACGCGCTCCAGGGCTCGGGCCTGTCGAGCAAGGATGTCGCGCGCTGCAAGAACTACTTCGCGCTCGGCCTCATGTACTGGCTCTACAGCCGGCCCATCGAGCCGCAGCTCGAGTCCATCGCGAGGAAGTTCGCGAAGAAGGCCGACATCGCGGACGCGAACCAGAAGGTGTTCAAGGCGGGCTACGCCTACGGCGACACGACCGAGGTCTCCTTCCAGCGCTACGAGGTCCCCGCCTCGAAGCTCGCCCCGGGCACCTACCGCAACGTGACCGGCAACGCCGCCACGGCCCTCGGCTTCGCGGTGGTGGCCAAGATGACCGGCCGCCAGGTGTTCCTGGGCAGCTACCCCATCACGCCGGCCACCGAGATCCTGCAGGAGATGTCGTACTTCAAGGAGCACGGGGTGGTGACGTTCCAGGCCGAGGACGAGATCGCGGGCATCGGCTCCGCCATCGGCGCCTCCTTCGCCGGCGCGCTCGGCGTGACGAGCACCTCGGGCCCGGGCCTCGCGCTCAAGTCCGAGATGATCGGCCTTGCCGTCATCGCCGAGCTCCCGCTCGTCGTCGTGAACGTGCAGCGCGGCGGCCCCTCCACCGGCATGCCGACGAAGACCGAGCAGGCGGACCTCCTCATGGCGCTCTTCGGGCGCCACGGCGAAGCCCCCATGCCCGTGCTCGCGGCGCAGAGCCCGGCGGACTGCTTCTGGTCGGCGATGGAGGCGATGAAGATCGCGGTGAAGTGGATGACGCCGGTCCTGCTCCTCACCGACGGCTACCTCGCGAACGGCTCCGAGCCGTTCCGCATCCCCGATCCCAAGGACCTCCCCAGGGTCGAGCCCCGCTACCAGACGCAGCCGAACTACGCGGAAGGGAAGTACATGCCGTACCTCCGCGACGAGAAGCTCATCCGGCCCTGGGCCATCCCCGGGACGCCCGGCCTCGAGCACCGCATCGGCGGCCTGGAGAAGGACTCGCTCTCGGGCATGGTGTCGTACGACGGCATGAACCACGAGCGGATGGTGAAGACGCGGGCCCAGAAGGTCCGCAACATCGTGGAGGACGTGCCCGACGTCCAGGTCTTCGGCGCGAAGTCGGGCGACCTCCTCCTCGTCTCCTGGGGCGGGACCTACGGCTCGGTCCACGGCGCGGCCGAGGAGCTCGTCCAGCAAGGGAAGAAGATCGGCCACGTGCACCTGCGCTGGCTCAACCCCTTGCCCAGGAACCTGGGCGAGGTGCTCCGCTCCTACAAGAAGGTGCTCGTCCCCGAGGTGAACGACGGCCAGCTCGCCTTCTACCTGCGTGGCAAGTTCCCCGGCGTCGATCCGCTCCAGTACAACCGGATCCACGGCAAGCCCCTCAAGATCTCCGAGCTCGTCGGGAAGGCGCTCGAGGTCCTCTAGGTCGACATCGAAAAGGACGAGAGAAGAGACATGAGCACGAATCAGACGACGACCGCCCCCGCGCCGGCCTACACGAAGAAGGACTTCGAGTCCGGCGTCGATCCGCGCTGGTGCCCCGGCTGCGGCGACTACTCCATCATCAACCAGGTCCAGCGGACGCTGCCGAACGTCGGCGTGAAGCGCGAGAACATCGTCTTCATCTCCGGCATCGGCTGCAGCTCGCGCTTCCCGTACTACATGAACAACTACGGGATGCACACGCTGCACGGCCGCGCCCCGGCCTTCGCCTCGGGCATCAAGGTCTCGCGTCCCGAGCTTCAAGTGTGGATCGTGACCGGCGACGGCGACGCGCTCGCCATCGGCGGCAACCACTTCATCCACTGCTTGCGGCGGAACCTCGACCTCAAGATCCTGATGTTCAACAACCGGATCTACGGCCTCACCAAGGGCCAGGTCTCGCCGACCTCGGAGCTCTACAAGAAGACGAAGTCGACGCCGCACGGCTCGCCGGACTATCCCTTCAACCCGCCCGCGCTCGCGCTCGGCGCGGGGGCGACGTTCGTGGCGCGCACCATCGACATCGAGGGCGCGCACATGGGGGGCGTCCTCAAGGTGGCCGCGGAGCACAAGGGCTCGGCCTTCGTCGAGATCTTCCAGAACTGCCCGGTCTTCAACGACGGCGCTTACACCTTCATCACCGAGAAGGCGTCGAAGGCGGAGGCGCAGCTCAAGATGGAGCACGGCAAGCCCCTCCTCTTCGGGAAGGACTCGAAGAAGGGCATCCGCTTCAACCCGCAGACGGCCGAGCTGGAGGTGGTGACGCTCGGCGAGAACGGCGTCACCGAGAAGGACATCCTCGTTCACGACGCGAAGCGCGAGGACCCGACCATCGCCTTCATGCTCGCGAACCTGGGGCTCAAGCCCGGGTTCCCGACGCCCATCGGCGTCTTCCGCGACGTCCGCAAGCCCACCGCGGACGAGATGACCTGGGAGCTCATCGCGAAGGCGAAGGCGAAGGGCGAGGTGGATCTGAAGAAGTTCATCGCGGGCGGGGACACCTGGACGATCAAGTAGGGGGACCCTCGCGCGTCGCTTCGCGCCGGCGCTCGGGCCCCCCCTACACCCCCCGATGCTCGCTCGAGATCCGTATCCGCGGCGGAGCCGCGCTCATCGCTGGGGGCCCCCTGGGGGGCCGCCGCAGCCTCATCCGGCTGCGGCTGCGCTCGGGGTGGAAGATCGTCGAACACTGCAGGCGAGCCCTCTCCCGGAAACGGGGGAGGGCTCCTGCGCTTCCGGGCCCTTCGGAATGACGCGGAGGCGTCAACATCAATCGTCGACAATTCGGGTCGATGAAATCGCCTTAATTTCTCGGGCAAAAACGCCCATCGATTGATCCACGTCCATGTTCCGGATGGGGAGTGCGTAGTAGACAACGCGCCGCCCGGCGAACGCGCCCGGCCATTCCGGCCGGCCGGCTCCCGAGGAGCGATCGATGACGACTGCCACCAAGCCCGCCGCGAAGAAGAAGAGCTTTCGCGGCGTCGTGGTGATCAAGCACGACACCTGCAAGGGCTGCGGATTCTGCGTCGAGTTCTGTCCGCTCGGCGCGCTGGCGCTGGACAAGAGCTACAACGCGAAGGGCTACCACCCCCCGCACCTCGCCAAGCCCGAGCTCTGCAACGGCTGCGACATGTGCGGCCTCTTCTGCCCCGACTTCGCCATCTTCGGCTATCGCGAGAAGCTCGAAGAGGCGGCCGCCGCGTAACGCGCGAGGACCCAAGACATGTCCAACGCCCAATCCTCCGGAGTCTTGACCGGCAGTCACTATCTCGACGGCGACCACGCCTGCAGCGAGGGCGCCATCGCCGCGGGGTGCCGCTTCGCCGCGGGCTACCCCATCACGCCCTCCACCGAGGTCGTCGAGCGGCTCGCCCAGCGCTTCCCGCAGGTGGGAGGCCGCTTCCTCCAGTTCGAGGACGAGCTCGCCGCCTCCATCGCCCTCCAGGGCGGCGTCTGGGGCGGCGCCAAGGCCCTCACCGTCACGTCGGGCCCCGGCTTCTCGCTCATGATGGAGCACATCGGCCTCGCCGCCATCACCGAGACGCCCTGCGTGTACATCAACGTGCAGCGCGCCGGCCCCTCCACCGGCCTGCCCACGCAGCCGGCCCAGGGCGACATGATGCAGGCGCGCTTCGGCTCGCACGGCGACTACCGGCTCATCGCGCTCTGCCCGAACTCGCCGCAGGAGTGCTTCGACCTCACCCTCGAGGCCTTCAACCTCTCCGAGGAGTACCGCGTGCCGGTGCTCGTCATGCTCGACGAGGTCGTCGGCCACATGACGGAGAAGGTCGTCATCCCCGAGGCCGAGAAGCTGAAGGTGACCGAGCGGCGCTGGACCTCGAAGAAGCCCGGCGAGTACAAGCCCTTCGAGGCGTCGAACGGCTCGCTCGTGCCGGAGATGGTGAAGGCGGGCGACGGCTACCGCATCCACGTCACCGGCCTCACCCACGACGAGCGCGGCTACCCGAACATGACGGTGCCCGCGCACGAGAAGATGCAGATGCGCCTCACCGACAAGATCGTGAAGAACGCGGACCGCATCGTCCGGTTCGAGGCGAAGGACCTCGGCAGCGCCGAGGTGGTGGTCGTCTCCTACGGCATCACCTCGCGCATCGCGGAGAAGTCGATCCACCTCGCCAAGGAGGCGGGCATCAAGGTCGGCTCGTTCCGGATCATCACGGCCTGGCCGTTCCCGGAGAAGCAGATCGCCGACCTCTCCCGCAAGGTGAAGGCCCTCGTCGTGCCGGAGCTGAACCTCGGGCAGATGGCGCTCGAGGTGGAGCGCGTCGCCGCCGGCCGCTGCCGCACCATCCCGGTCCCGCACGTGGGCGGCACCGTTCACGATCCCCAGCAGATCCTCAAGAAGATCCAGGAGGCGGTCCGATGACGATCGAGGTCGACGGCGGCGAGGTTCCGGAGGTCGCGGACCTTTCGCAGACGAGCAAGCAAGTCCGCGAGAACCCCGTGGACAAGTACCTGCGCATGGAGCGCATGCCGACGATCTGGTGCCCGGGCTGCGGCATCGGGACGACGGTGAACTGCTTCGCGCGCGCCCTCGACGATTCCGGCTTCGACCTCGACAAGGTCGCCATCGTGTCCGGCATCGGCTGCACCGGGCGCGTGGCGGGCTATCTGAAGCTGGACTCGTTCCACACCACCCACGGCCGCGCCATCCCCTTCGCGACGGGCCTCAAGCTCGCGAACCCGGAGATGAAGGTGGTGGTCTACTCCGGCGACGGAGACCTCTCCGCCATCGGCGGGAACCACCTCTTCCACGCCGCCCGCCGCAACGCCGACCTGCTCGTGGTGTGCGTGAACAACTTCACCTACGGCATGACGGGCGGGCAGGTGACGCCCACGACGCCGTACCCGGCCATCGCCTCGACGACGCCCTACGGCGCCTTCGAGGAGACGTTCAACCTGCCGCACATGATGGCGTCGGCGGGGGCCACCTTCGTGGCGCGCTGGACCGCCTACCACGTCCGGCAGCTCGCGAAGACCATGGGCGAGGCGCTCGGCAAGAAGGGCTTCCGCTTCATCGAGATCATCGCGCCGTGCCCGACGCTCTACCTGCGCCGGAACCGGCTGGGCGAGGGGCTCGAGGAGATGAAGTTCTACAAGGAGAAGAGCGTCATCAAGAACGGCGCGGACCCGAAGGACGTCGGCCTCGATTACCGCGAGGAGATCATCGTCGGGAAGTTCGTCGACATCGAGCGGCCCACGCTCGAGGAGGCGATGGAGAAACGGATGAGCGAGGCCCTCGGCGCGAAGTACGTGCCCTACAAGCAGCCCGGCAAGATGTCGCCGCGCGCGTGATCCGGAACGGAGACGAGAACATGGGTCCCACGGAGATCAAGGTCGGCGGCCTCGGCGGCCAGGGCGTCATCCTGGGCGGCATCATCATCGGCAAGGCGGCTGCCCTGTTCGACGGCAAGCACTCCTGCCTCACCCAGGCCTTCGGGCCGGAGGCGCGCGGCTCGGCGTGCAGCGCGCAGGTGGTGGTCGACAAGAACCCCATCCTGTACCCGTACGTCACGAAGCCGCACATCATGGTGGCGATGTCGCAGGACGCCTTCAAGAAGTTCTCCCCCGAGCTCCGGCCCGACGGCACGCTCCTCATCGAGGAGGAGCTGGTGAAGCCGGAGGGGCTCCCGAGCACGGTGAAGGTGTTCGCCGTCCCGGCGACGCGCATCGCCGAGGAGCTCGGCAGGAAGATGGTGCTGAACATCGTGATGGTCGGCTTCTTCACCGCCGTCACCGGGCTCGTCTCGGAGCAGGCGGCGAAGGACGCCGTGAAGGACTCGGTTCCGCCGAACACGATCGATCTCAACATGAAGGCCTTCGAGCGCGGCTTCGCCTACGGCAAGAAGCTGCTCGAGAAGGCGTAGCGACATCCGGCGGAGATCCGAGGCGCCCCGGGCCGCGAGGCCCGGGGCGTTCTTCTTTGGGGGGCGGGTTGGGTTTGGCAACGACGAGGGACACGGCCGGGCAACGACGAGGGCGGGCGGCCGGCAACGACGAGGCGCACGGCCGAATCGTTTCCGTGCTCGGGGATCGTCCCGGCAAGATCGGCTTACGGACGATGCACGAAATGGCTCCTGGGGAATGACCACGTCAGCGCTACATCAGCGGAATCAAGTCACGGTCCGGTTGGTTCACCAATCGTAACTTGATTCGGCGGACGATGCAGCCGGCGCTTCCATGGCGCCGAGGCGAGCTACGGTGGTGAGCCGATCTTGCCGGGACGCTTCCCGCAGCGCGGAACCGCCCCGGCCGCGTCCCGTCGTAAGCCCAAAGCGTCGCCCCCGTAAACCCCAGCGTCGCCCCCGCTTTCGTCGTCGCAACCCGAAAGCGTCCACGTGACCCGACGCGCTCACCGCTCCCCGCACGCGAGCGCGCCCCGCAGGCTCTTCCGGCACGCCTCGGCCGAGGGCGCAGCGGCGAGGCACGCCTCGCAGGCGCGCGCGCCCTCCTCGCAGCGCCCCAGACGCACGAGCGAGATGCAGAGGCCGTGCAGCGCCTCCTGGGAGGTCGGCGCGAGCTCGGCGGCCCGCCGGTACGAGGCCTCGGCCCGCTCGAAGCGGCCCTCGACGAAGTCCATGTAGGCGAGGTCGTGGTGCGCGGCCGCCCGGCCCGGCTCCGACTCGAGGAGGTGCAGGTACTCCCGCCGCGCCCGCGCCCACGCTGCCGGGCGGCGGGCCGCGTCGGCGAGGCCGCTCCGGAGCAGGGCGCGCGCCAGGTTCTGCCGGGCGTCCGCCAGGTCCGGATCGACGGCGAGGGCGCGCTCGAGCTCGTGCAGCGCGGCGTCGAGCCGCCCCTTCGCGAGCAGCGCCTCGCCGAGGTTCGCGTGCCCCTCCGCGAAGTCGGGGGCGATCCGCACCGCCCGCTCGAACCGGCGGAGCGCGCCGTCGAGGTCCTCGCGCGTCCGCGCCACGATCCCGAGCCCGTTCAGCGCCTCGGGCAGGTCCGGGTCGAAGGCGAGCGCGTGGGAGAACGCGATCTCCGCCCGCTCGAGGTCGCGGTCGGAGACGTAGCGGTAGCCGCGCAGGATCTCCTCCGCCGCGCGCGGGTGCGCCGCCGTTCGCCCCGCACAGGCGGCGAGGAGGAGCGCGAGCGACGCCGCGACGAGGCGCGAGGGGCCGGGCACGGGGCCGGGGTCGGGGCCGAGGTCGGGGTCGGGGTCGAGGTCGAGGTCGAGGTCGAGGTCGGGGCCGAGGTGGAGGTGGAGGTCGAGGTTGGGGCCGGG
>DATDDC010000585.1:0-4989 GCA_036523995.1 Anaeromyxobacter sp. | reverse complement strand
CACCTCGTCACCTGCAAGACCGAGCACAAGGCGGTCCTCGACTCGATGCACGCCCTGGAGCGGCAGGGGTTCGAGGTCACCTTCCTCGACGTCGAGAAGGACGGGCGGCTCGACCCGGAGCGCCTGCGCGGCGCGCTGCGCAAGGACACGATCCTCGTCTCGGTGATGCACGCCAACAACGAGACCGGCGTCGTCCAGCCCGTCGAGGAGCTCGGGAAGATCACGCGGGCGGCGGGCGTCCTCTTCCACACCGACGCGGTGCAGTCCGCCGGCAAGATCCCCTTCGACGTGGAGGCGGCGAACGTCGATCTCGCCTCGCTCTCCGCGCACAAGATGTACGGCCCCAAGGGCATGGGCGCGCTCTACGTCCGGCGACGGCCGCGCGTCCGGCTCGTCGCGCAGATGGACGGCGGCGGGCACGAGCGCGGCTTCCGCTCGGGGACGCTCAACGTCCCCGGCATCGTGGGCTTCGGCAAGGCCGCGGAGCTCGCCCTCGCCGAGCGAGACGCCGAGGCCGCGCGCGTGCAGGCGCTGCGCGAGAGGCTCCGCAAGGGCCTCCTCTCGCAGCTCGACCTCGTCACGGTGAACGGCAGCCTCGAGCACCGCCTCCCCGGCAACCTGAACGCCTCCTTCGCGTACGTGGAGGGCGAGGCGCTCATGATGGCCATCAAGGACGTGGCGGTGTCGTCGGGGTCGGCCTGCACGTCGGCCTCGCTCGAGCCGTCGTACGTGCTCCGGGCCATGGGCGTCTCCGAGGACCTCGCCCACTCCTCCATCCGCTTCGGCCTGGGGCGGTTCACGACCGAGGAGGAGATCGACTACGTCGTCCGGCTCGTCGTGGAGAAGGTGAAGAAGCTCCGCGACATGTCGCCGCTGTACGAGATGGTCAAGGAAGGTGTCGATCTCTCGCAGATCGAGTGGGCGAATCCTCATTAGTGAAAAAGGGATCGAAGAGGCAAGCCGAAGGAAGGGAACGATGGCGTACTCCGAGAAGCTCATCGACCACTACGAGCATCCGCGCAACGTCGGGTCCATGGACAAGGAGGATCCCGGCGTGGGGACGGGCCTCGTGGGGGCTCCGGCCTGCGGCGACGTGATGAAGCTCCAGATCAAGGTGAACGCCGAGGGCGTCATCGAGGACGCCAAGTTCAAGACCTTCGGGTGCGGCTCCGCCATCGCGTCCTCCTCGCTCGTGACCGAGTGGGTGAAGGGGAAGACGCTCGACGAGGCGCTCACCATCAAGAACACGGACGTCGCGAGCGAGCTCAACCTCCCGCCGGTGAAGATCCACTGCTCGGTCCTGGCGGAGGACGCCATCAAGGCGGCCGTGGCCGACTACCAGAAGAAGCGCGGGCTCGCCCAGGCTGCGCGGCCCAACACGGTGCAGGGGAATCGCTCGGACCTCATCCAGAAGGGCGTCCTCAAGTCCGGGATCTGACATTAAGGATCCAGACATGGCGATCGACATCAGCGAGAAGGCGGCGCAGCACATCAAGACCCTCTCCACGCAGAAGGGGACGCCCTCGGGCGGCCTCCGGCTCGGCGTGAAGGGCGGCGGCTGCTCGGGCCTCTCCTACTTCATCGACTGGGCGGCCGAGCCGTCGAAGTTCGACCAGGTCATCGAGCGGGATGGCGCCCGGGTGTTCGTCGATCCCAAGAGCGCGGTCTTCCTGCAGGGGACGACCATCGACTGGCAGCAGACCCTCATGCAGTCGGGGTTCGTGTTCCGGAATCCCAACGTGAAGAGCGCCTGCGGCTGCGGTGAGTCGTTCAGCATCTAGTCGGGGGGACACTCGGCCGGAGGATGCAAGCTGGCTTGAGGCCTCGCGCCCCCCCGATCCCCCCGCTCGCTCCGGGGCAGCCTCATCCGGCTGCCCCTCCGCTCGCAAGCTCCACCCTTGGCGGGCGGAACGCTTCCGTGATACCCGTTCCGGCCTTCCGAGCCGGACCGGCCGCGCTTCCCGTGGAGACGGATTGACCTGCTGGAGCTGCAAGGCGGAGGTCGCGATGGGCAACGTCTTCTGCCCCGCGTGCCGCAAGATCCAGCCGGTGGGCCGCGGCGAGGACTACTTCTCCCTCCTCGGCCTCGAGCGCGACTACGCGCTCGACGCCGGCGACCTCGACCGGCGCTTCCGCGACCTCTCGCGCCAGCTCCACCCCGACCGGTTCGCGCGGGCGGAGCCTCGCGAGCGGCGGCTCTCGCTCGAGCGCGCCACGCGCCTCAACGACGCCCACCGCTCCCTGAAGGACTGGCGGCTTCGCGCCGCGTACCTGCTCAAGCTCGCCGGCACGGACGTCTTCGCCGAGGGGCGGACCTTCGCCGATCCGGACTTCCTCGAGGAGCAGCTCGAGTGGCGCGAGAAGCTCGCCCTCGCCCAGGCCGACGGGGACCACGAGGCGCTCCGGCGCATCGCCCAGGACGCGAGGGAGCGGCTCTCGCGGCTCGAGCGCGAGGTGGCCCGCCGCTTCGCGGACGAGCGCTGGTTCTCGGATCTGCCCGTCGACATCGCCCGGCGCCTCTCCCGGGCGCGCTACTACGACAACATCGTCGCGGACGCGGAGCGCGCCGGCGCCGCGCCCGCCCGCTAGGAGCCTCCTTGCCGCGGGCCATCGGGATCGATCTCGGCACCACGAACTCGCTCGTCGCGCACGTGGACGAGCGGAACCGCCCCCGCGTCCTCGCCGCGGACGAGGGGAAGCCGCTCCTCCCCTCCGCGGTCCACTACGCGGGCGACGGCTCCGTCGAGGTGGGCGCCGCGGCCAAGCGTCGGGCGCCGGAGCGGCCGGTCGACACCATCCTCTCGGTGAAGAGGTTCATGGGGCGGGGGCCCGGCGACGTCCGGCCCGAGGATCGCGGCATCTACCGGTTCGGCGAGGACGGCGCGGTCGTGAAGCTCCTCGTCCAGGGCGGCGCGCGCGCGGTGACCCCCATCGAGGTCTCCGCCGAGATCCTGCGCGTCCTCCGGCGCCGCGCGGCCGAGGCGCTGGGCGAGCAACCGGGCGCCTGCGTCATCACCGTGCCCGCCTACTTCGACGACGCCCAGCGCCAGGCCACGAAGGACGCGGGCAAGCTCGCCGGCCTCGACGTGCTCCGGCTCCTCAACGAGCCCACCGCCGCAGCGCTCGCGTACGGCCTCGACAAGCGGGCGCAGGGGACCTTCGCGGTGTACGACCTCGGCGGCGGCACCTTCGACGTCTCCATCCTGCGCCTCGACTCCGGCGTCTTCGAGGTGCTCGCCACGGGCGGCGACACCCACCTCGGCGGAGACGACTTCGATCGCGTGGTGGCGCGCACGCTCATGAGCCGCGGGCTCGAGCCCCGGAACGCGAACCCCTCCCCCGCGGTGCTGCGCGGCGCGGTCGCGGCGGCGCAGAGGATCCGGGAGGCGCTCACGGACGAGGAGACCGTCGACGCGGAGGTGCAGCTCCCGGAGGGCCACCGGCTCCGCGCGCGCATCGAGCGCGGCGAGCTGGAGACGCTCATCCGGCCCATCGTGGAGCGGACCACCGCTCCGTGCCGGGACGCGCTCCGCGCGGCGGGGATGGAGCGGGTGGACGGCGTCGTGCTGGTGGGCGGCGCCACGCGCACCCCGCTCGTCCGCCGCCACGTGAAGGCCCTCTTCGGCCAGGAGCCGCTCACCGACCTCGACCCGGACACGGTGGTCGCGCTGGGGGCGGCGGTCCAGGCCGACGCGCTGGACCGGGGCGGCCGCGAGGACGTGCTCCTCCTCGACGTCATCCCGCTCTCCCTCGGCGTCGAGATGATGGGCGGCGTGGTCGAGAAGATCATCCTGCGGAACTCCACCATCCCCGCCTCGGCCAACCAGCAGTTCACGACCTACGCCGAGGGCCAGACGGGCATGGTGATCCACGTGGTCCAGGGGGAGCGCGAGCTGGCGCACGACTGCCGCTCGCTGGCGCGCTTCACGCTGAAGGGCATCCCGCCCATGCCCGCCGGCATCGCCCGCGTCGAGATCACCTACGCCGTGGACGCGGACGGCATCCTCCAGGTCTCGGCGCGCGAGCTCACCACCGGCATCGAGCAGAAGATCCAGGTGAAGCCCACCTACGGCCTGAGCGAGGACGAGGTCGAGAAGATGCTCGTCGAGAGCATCGAGCACGCCGAGGAGGACGTGACCGAGCGGTTCGTCCGTGAGTGGCGGGTCGAGGGAGACCGCATCCTGGGCTCGCTCGAGGGCGCGTTCCGGATGGACGGCGAGCTGCTCGCGCCCGAGGAGCGCGCCCGGATCGAGGAGCGCATGGCCGGGCTCCGGACGGCCATGGAGGGCGCGGATTACCTCGCCGTGAAGGCGTGGATCGAGTCGGTGGACGCCGCGTCCAAGGACTTCGCCGAGAAGCGCATGAACAAGCACGTGGCGAAGGCCATGGGCGGCCACCGCGTGGACGAGTTCGCCGAGGCCATCTCTTCCCACCCGCGCGCCACGGGCTCGAAGGAAGAGGACCTCGAGAACCAGGACCAGTAGGCCCGGAACCCGATGCCGAGGATCACCTTCCTCCCGGACGATCGCAGCGTCGAGGTGCCCTCCGGCACCTCCATCCTCGACGCCGCCGACCTGGCCGGCGTGGACCTGCCCTCGAACTGCGGCGGCGTGTGTGCCTGCACGACCTGCCATGTATGGGTGGAGCAGGGGCTCGACGCCCTCTCGGACATCGAGGAGCGCGAGGACGACAAGCTGCAGGAGGCGGCGGGGCTCTCGCCGCACTCCCGGCTCGGCTGTCAGGCCAGGATCGGGGTGGACGACGTGGTGGTCCGGATCCCCGGGAACAGGATCAAGGCTTGATCATGAAATGGACCGACGTGCGCGAGATCGCGATCGCGCTGGCCGAGCGCCACCCGGACGTCGCGCCGCTCTCCGTGCGCTTCACGGACCTGCACCGCTGGGTGTGCGAGCTGCCCGGCTTCTCGGACGATCCGGAGCGGTCGAACGAGAAGGTCCTCGAGGCCATACAGATGGCCTGGCTGGACGA
>DATDDC010000584.1:0-3133 GCA_036523995.1 Anaeromyxobacter sp. | reverse complement strand
ATCACCGCGGCCGACCTCCCGGCGGTCCTCCAGGGCGTGAAGGCGGAGGAGGCCGGCGCCAGCGGGCTCATCCCCGGGGCGACGCTCTTCGAGATCGAGCGCGAGGCCATCCTGCGCACGCTCGACCAGTGCGGCGGCTCGACGGCGCGTGCCGCCGAGGTGCTCGGCGTCTCCATCCGGAAGATCCAGTACCGGCTGAAGGAGTACCGCTCCGGCGCGAGCAACCGCCGGAGCGCCTGAGGAGCAGGGCCCCCGCGGGCCCGCGGAGCGCGGGCGACCGCGGCTACCCGCTGTACACGTGCGCGCTCTCCTCGGCCGTGGGGAGCATGCTCATGCCCAGGTACGTGAACATCACCACCGCGAACCCCATGACGAGGAGCCAGGCGCCCTTCTCGCCGCGCCAGCCGCGCACGCGCCGCAGGTGCAGGTAGCCGCCGTAGACGAGCCACGTCACGAGCGACCAGTTCTCCTTGGGATCCCACACCCAGTAGTCGCCCCAGGCGCTCTTCGCCCAGATGGAGCCGACGAGGAGGCCGACGGTGAGGAGCACGAACCCGAAGCGCACGAGCGCGTAGCTCATCGCCTCGACGTCGAGCGGCTTCCCGGAGGTGATGGTGCCGGCCTTCATGGCGAGGAGCCGCTGCACGAGGGGGACGCGCGGCGCGAGCAGCTGGATCACGGCGAGGCCGAAGGCCAGCGAGACCGCGGCGTACCCGACGAAGTACACGATCACGTGCGGGGCGAACCAGGGCGAGCGCAGCGCGGGCGGGAGCTTCACGATCTCCGCGTCCCACTTCGCCAGGGCGTAGGCGATGAGGCCGAAGGAGAGCAGCGTCGCCGGGAGCCCGAAGACGCGCGTCTTGTAGAGCCGCTCGAAGACGAGGTAGACGGCCGCCATCCAGAAGGCGAAGAAGACGAGCGACTCGAAGAGCGACTTGAAGGGCTCGCGGCCCGCCTCGTGCCAGCGCTGCAGGATGAGCGCGAGGTTGAGGAGCAGCGCCAGGGTCATGAGGCCCGTGGCGAGGCGGCCCACCATCTCCTTCGTCGACCGCCAGGCGGCCGCGTAGAAGCCGACCGCCGCGGCGTAGAGCGCGCCGGTCGCGACGAAGAAGGGATGCTCGGCGATGACGTACTGGAGCATGGTTCGAGTCCTCCGGACCGGCTAGGCCTTCGCGGTCGCCGCCGCCCGCTTGAGGCGCGGCTCAACGTAGAACATGTAGAAGACGCCGAGGCAGATGAGCGCGAACCCGGTGAACACCCAGGGGACGCCCGGGTCGTAGACGGCCTCGAGCCCGGAGTAGGTCGGGTCCTCGGGGTTGTAGTTCACCTGGTAGAGCGTCCAGCCGGCGAAGGTCATGGGGTCGTTCACCGCGATGGAGCGCCGCTCGGCCGCGGCGCCCTGGCGGGCGGTGACGTGGGACACGAAGGCCTTCACCTCCTTGTCGCGCTTCTCGAACACGAGCGCGCGCGTGGGGGCGAGCATGTACGCCGAGGGCTGGGCGGCGGACATGAGCTGCTCCTTGGGGAGCCCCTTCTGCTGCACCTCGACCGCCACCACCGGGTTTCGCCACTCGCGCGAGGCGCTGCCGTGTTCGACGGTGCGGCTGGCGTGCTCGTGGAGCGGCCCGAGCCGGACGGCGCCGCCGAGCAGCGCCAGCCCCGGCGCGTACGCCTGCTCGACCTCCCCGTCGGCGCGGTGGACGACGACCTTCCGCTCCGCGCCGGAGACGAGGACCGCGGTCATGGCGCCCTCCGGAGCGGCCGGGCGATCCCATCCGAAGACGAGGGCGAGGGACCCGTCCGGCGAGGCCAGGCGCTGGCCGGGGGCGAGCCACTGCGTGACGCCGCCGACCGTGGCCTGGAGCGCGGGGGCGCCGGCGTTCGCCGGCTCGGCCTTCGTGGCGGGAGCGAAGTCCGGGTAGATGCCCTTCAGGCGGAAGGAGTCGCCGTTGGGAAGGCGGTGCTTCTCGGTGTCCGGATCGAAGCTCGCCACGAGCCTCCAGGCGTCGCGCTCGCCGCGGGCGTCCTGCACGCGCTTCTGCTCGTAGTAACCGACCCGGTACTCGGTCTCGTAGTTCACGAGGTCGAAGCGGTCGAGGCGGAGGTCGAAGCCGAGCTGGGCGTACTCGCCGGTGGGAGCGCCCGCCCTGGTGAGGCGCACCTGGGTGGCCTGCTCGCCGCCCGCGTGCAGGTCGATGCGGCCGCGCAGCGCCAGCGAGGCGGAGGCCGCCGCGCCGGCGAGCGAGGTGAGGAGGCCCACGTGGCAGATGAAGAACCCGGCCTTGCGCAGGTTCACCGGCCAGCGCAGCGTCGCCGAGGCGATGACCGAGGAGCCGAAGAGCGCCATGACGAGCGCGAAGGGCAGCCCGTGGAAGACGTCGTCGAGCCGCAGCGCCACGATGAGCGAGCCCACGAGGCCGTAGCGATCGACGTAGAAGCCGGCGGGCTTCCCCTGGAGCACGAGGGTGCCCAGGATCGCGAATACCGCGAGCACGAAGAGGAGCGTGGAGATGAAGCGGAAGCCGGCGAGCGTCTCGCGGATCCGCCCCGGCGCGAGGAACGCCACCGCGAGCGCGACGAGGCCTGCGAGCCCGGCGCCCGCGACGAGCGTGAGCCCGCCCGGCGGGACCCACACCTGGAGGACGGAGCCGGCGAGGATCGCCGAGACCACGAGCCAGGCGGTGAGCTTCACCTCGCGCTCGGCGAACGAGGGCGCGACGGGCGCCGCGGCCGTGGCGGCCGTTGTGGACGTGTTCACGAGAGGACCTCCGTGCCGCTCGCGGGAGCAAGGGTCGTGCCCTCCCGGCGGGCGACAAACCCGCGTGATCTGGGACAATCGAGGCCCGCAGCGTGGCGAATCCCCGCAGGAAAAGCGGACCCCTCCGGCGCGAGCGCAAACGCTGCGCATGGCGTCGATCGAGGGCGAAACGGGGTCCGGATCGGAGCGGCCGAGCGCCTCGCGCCCGGCGGGGAGGGCGGCGCTCGAGTCGAGGGCCGGCGCCGCGGAGCTCGACGCCCCGGGCGGCGACCTTCACGGAGAGGCGCACGTCGACCGCGCGTCCTCGCGGGCGCCGCGCGGAGCCGCGCCCGCAGGCTCCCTCGGCGGGCGGACGCTCCTCCGCACCCTCGGGTC
>DATDDC010000583.1:0-4504 GCA_036523995.1 Anaeromyxobacter sp. | reverse complement strand
ATGGCGGTCTTCTCGATGTACTCCTTGTCGAGCCGCGTCTGCTCCACCCGCGTCCGCTGGATCTTCTTCTCGATGTCGGAGATGGAGAGGCCGAACGTCGGGCCGATCACGAGGTAGTTGAGGACGGTGAGGGCGACCACGATCCCGCCCACGACGCCGATCTTCGCGCCGATGGAGGCCTTCACCACGCTTTCGATGAGCTTCTCCACGCGTCACCTCCCCTTGCCGGGCGCCGCGGGAGGCGCGGGAGCCCCGGGCGCGTAGCTCACGGCAGCGGAGAGCGTGAAGTCCACGTACTCGAGCTTCCGCGTCGGCGAGGTCGCCGCCGCGGTCTTCGTCAGCTCGACGGTGGTGAAGTGCGGGTTGCCCTTCAGCGCGGTCATGAACTCCGACACGTCGTCGATGGTCGAGGCGGACCCGGTGAAGGCGAGGGTGCCCCCCTTCTCCTCGACCTTCGTGAGCCAGAGCCGCTTCGGGGTGAGGGTGGCGAGCGCGTCGAGCACCTTCACCGGGCCGGTGCGGCCCGCCTTGAGCCGCTCGAGCGTGTCGAGCTTCTCGCGGAGCTGCGCCTGCTGGTCCTTGATGTTCTTCACCTCGCCGATGATGCGATCGAGCTGGGCGATCTCCTCGCGCGTGGCGCGGGCCTTGGCCTCGACCGCCTTCAGCTCCGCGGCGCGGGTGCTCGACCAGACGAAGTTCCCCACGTAGCCCAGCACGATCACGGCGGCGAAGAGGATGAGCTGCTGCTTGCCGGCAGCCTTCTTCTTCGAGACCCGTACGGGCAGTAGGTTGATGTGAATCATGGCTACTTGTCCCCGGGCCGGCGCAGCGCGAGGCCGACGCCGACCGCCGCGGACGGCGCCGCGGCGAGGATGACGCCGGGATCGAACCTGCGGTTGTCGACCTCGATGTTCTTGAAGGGGTTCAGGATCTCGATGGGGACGTTGGCGCGGGCCTCCAGCACCTTGAAGAGCGCGGGGACGCGGGCGGTGCCGCCGGAGAGGAAGACCTTCGTCACCTTCCCGTCCGCGGCGGTGGACGCGTAGAAGTCGAGCGAGCGCTGGATCTCGCCGCCCATCTGGTCGGCGACCCCCTGGATGACGCGCTCCACCTCCTGGGGCACGACCGCGTCGGACTCGCCCTGGCCGCCGACCTTGAGGGCCTCGGCCTCGTCGTAGGAGATGTTGAGCTGCTTCTGGATCTCCTCGGTGAAGGCGTTCCCGCCCATGGTGATGTCGCGGGTGAAGGTCGTGACGCCGCGCGAGATGACGTTGATGTTCGAGACGGCCGCGCCCACGTTGATGAGCACGACGGTGTCGGAGGCGCTCGGCTCGTAGTTGTTCTCGAAGGCGTTCTGCACCGCGAAGGCGTCCACGTCGACGACGGTGGCGGTGAGGCCGGCCTCGGCGCAGACCGAGGTGTAGTCGTTGATCATGTCCTTCTTGGCCGCGACGAGGAGCACGTCCATCTGGCCCGCGGCGTCGCCCTCGGGCGTCAGGATCTGCGTGTCGATGTTCACGTCCTTCACGTCGAAGGGGATGTACTGCTCCGCCTCCCACTGGATGGACTCGTCGAGCTCCTCCTGCGTCATGCGCGGCAGCGAGATCTTCTTGATGATGACGGAGTGGCCGCGGACGCCGATGGCGACCTCGCGGGTCTTGACCCTCTGCTGCGAGACGAGCTCCTGGATGGCCTGCACGATGGCGGCCGAGTTCATGAGCGCGCCGTCCACGATGGCCTCGGGCGGCAGCGGCGCCGAGCCGAAGGCGAGGAGCTGGAAGCCGCCCTTCCTCTCCTTGAGCTGGACGAGCTTCACGCTCGAGGAGCCGATGTCGAGGCCGACGGCGAGCTTGCCCTTCGCCATGGTGCGCTCCTAGAAGCCCCGCGGGCGCGGGCGCCCCATTCCGAAGACCTTGCGCCGATCGGACGGGGTGAGCCCGAGGGCCAGGATGATCTTGCGCTTCGTGTCGACGCGGCAGTCGAGGCCGCTCTCGATGCGCGCGACCGTGAGCGGAGAGATGCCCGCCTTGCGGGCCAGCTCCGCCTTGGTGAGCAGCTGCTCCTCGCGAAGCCGCTGCACGTTGTTGGGAGCGCGGCGATCCATCCATTTTGTACGCATGGGCAGACGAGCGGGCATACGAGGCCACGCTAAGCGATCGCCGGGGATCGGATCAAGAAAGGGCCCGCGCTCGATATCGGCTGTTGTAGGAGAGCGATGCTTCGCTGAAGCGTAGTGATACGTAATTGAGCGTCTACTCGATCCCGTAATCCTTGATCTTGTAGAGCAGCGCGCGATAGGAGAGCTCGAGCAATTCGGCCGCGCGCGTGCGATTTCC
Source organism: Anaeromyxobacter sp. (assembly GCA_036523995.1). GTDB lineage: Bacteria > Myxococcota > Myxococcia > Myxococcales > Anaeromyxobacteraceae > Anaeromyxobacter. Next base: position 2,168 of record DATDDC010000583.1, on the reverse strand, counting down.
ACCGGTTTTCTCCAGCGCGGCGCGGATGAGGCTCTCCTCCAGCGCCCGCGTCCCACGCTTGATGGACAGGCTCCCGTCGAGCAGCGCGGCCGCGGCGCCCGGCGCCCGCGGCGGATCGCGCACCGCGTCCGGCAGGTCCTCGGCGCGGATCACCGGACCCTCGGCGAGGACCACCGCCCGCTCCATCACGTGCTCGAGCTCGCGCACGTTGCCGGGCCAGGTGTGCGCAGCGAGCGCCTCCCGCGCGTCGTCGGAGAGGGACATGGGCGGGAGCTCGGGCCTGAGCCGCGAGAAGCGCGCCAGGAAGTGCTCGGCCAGCGCCGGGACGTCCTCGCCGCGCTCCCGCAGCGGCGGCAACCGCACGTGCACGACGTCGAGGCGATAGAAGAGGTCCTCCCGGAAGCGGCCCTCGTCCACCGCCTTGCGCAGGCTGCGCGCCGTGGCGGCGACCACGCGGACGTCCACCTTACGCGGCCGGACGTCCCCGAGCGGCCGCACCTCCTCGTCCTGCAGGAAGCGGAGCAGCTTCACTTGAAGGAGGAGCGGCATCTCGCCGATCTCGTCGAGGAAGAGCGTTCCGCCGTCGGCCTCCTCGGCGAGCCCCTTCTTGTTGCGGCTCGCGTCGGTGAAGGCGCCCTTGGCGTGGCCGAACAGCTCCGACTCCATGAGCTCGGAGGGGATGGCGCCGCAGTTCACGGCCACGAAGGAGAAGCTGGCCCGCGGGGAGAGGTCGTGGAGCGCGCGGGCCACGAGCTCCTTGCCCGTGCCGGACTCGCCCTCCACGAGCACCGTGGTCTTCTGCGGCGCGACCTTCCGGACCTGGCGGAGCAGCTCGCGCATGGGCTCGCTCCGGCCCACCAGGTTCTCGGGCCGGTACTCCGCCGCGAGCTCCGAGCGCAGGCGCCGGTTCTCGCGCTTCAGGCGCTCGCGCTCCTCGGCCTTGCGCAGGACGAGCACCACCTCGTCGGCCTTGAAGGGCTTCGAGAGGTAGTCGTAGGCGCCCGCCTTCATGGCCTCGAGGGCGGCCTCGTGCGAGCCGTAGGCGCTCATCACGACCACGAGCACCTGCGGGGCAACGCGCTGCAGCTCGCGCACGAGGGCGAGCCCGCCCATGCCCGGCATGCGCACGTCGGTGAGGACGAGGTCCACGTCCTGCGCGGCGATCTCCTTGAGCGCGTCCTCCGCGCTCGACACCGCGCGGGGCTCGTAGCCGCGATCCTTCAGGATCGCGGAGAGCAGGTGGCGCATCGACGCCTCGTCGTCGACGATGAGGATCGTGCGGAAGGCCACGCCGCCTACCTTAGCACGGCGCCCGCGGAGGGCCCGCGCCCCGCCCCGGACCACGCCCGCAGCTTGAGCGAGAAGACCGCGCCGCCCGACGGCCCGTTCTCCGCCGCGATCTCGCCTCCCAGCGACTCCACGATGCCGTGGCAGACGGCGAGGCCGAGCCCGGTGCCCTTCCCCGGGGGCTTCGTCGTGAAGAACGGATCGAAGAGGCGCGGCAGGTGCTCGGGCAGGATGCCCGGCCCTCGGTCCGCGACGTCGACGCGCACGTGCTCGCCCTCGGCGCGCGCCGCGATGCGCACGGCCCCGCCGCCCTCCATGGCGTCGCCCGCGTTCATGAGGAGGTTCAGGAGCACCTGGCCGAGCCGGCGCTCGTCCGCCCGCACGGGAGGCAGATCGGCGGGGAGCTCCACCGCCACCTCGACGCGCCGGAAGCGCGGCTGCATGCGGGCGAGGCGGACCGCGCCCTCCACCACGCCGGCGAGCGGGACGGGAGCGAGCGCGAGGTCGGAGGGACGCGCGAAGTCGAGCAGGTCGCGGATGATGGCGTCGATGCGCGCCGCCTCCGCCGAGATCCGCGAGAGGAGGTCCGCCACCTCCCCGGCGCCGGCGCTGCCGCCCGCCAGCCGCGCGCGGGCCAGCTCGGCGTAGCCGGCGATGGCGCCCAGGGGGTTGCCGACCTCGTGCGCCACGCCGCCGGCGAGGCGCCCCACGGTGGCGAGCTTCTCGGAGCGCACGAGCGACTCGCGCGCCTCGGCGAGCTCCCGGTTGGCGCGCGTGAGCTCCTCCACCTTGGCCGCCAGCCGCACCCGCTCCAGCGCGAGCGCGGACGCGACGCGCTCGAACGCGAGCGCGGCGCGAGAGAGGGCCGGCCCTCCGGGCTC
>DATDDC010000582.1:0-1842 GCA_036523995.1 Anaeromyxobacter sp. | reverse complement strand
AGCGCCGGCGCGCCGCGACCGAGCGCCTCGCCACCGTGGGCCGGCTCGCGGCGGGCGTCGCCCACGAGATCAGCAACCCGCTCAGCTTCGTGAAGGCGAACCTCGTCCTCATCCGCGAGCAGCTCGCCGAGCGGGGGCTCGCGGGCGAACGGAGCGAGCTCGAGAGCTCGCTCTCCGAGGCGGCGCTCGGAGTGGAGCGCATCCGGCGCATCGTGGCCGACTTGCGCGGCTTCGCGCGCGAGGGGCCGGACGAGCCCTGCGGAACCGCGGTGCAGGAGAGCGTCGACGAGGCCCTCCGCCTCGCCTCCCTCCGGATGCGGCGGATCGCCGTCCGCACCTCGGTTCCGGCGGGCCTCCCCGCCGTGCGCATGTGCCGCAAGCGGCTCGTCCAGGTGCTCGTGAACCTGTTCGTGAACGCGGCGGACGCGGTCGACGAGGCTCCCCACCCCGACGAGGCCCGCCGCTGGGTCGCGGTGACCGGCGCGCTCGAAGGCGACGAGGTCGTCCTCCGCGTCGCCGACGGCGGACCCGGGATCGCGCCGACCGCCCTGGCGCATCTCTTCGAGCCGTTCTTCACGACGAAGCCGCTCGGCACCGGCGTGGGGCTCGGCCTCGCCCTCTCGCACGAGTACGTCACGGCCGTGGGCGGCCGGCTCACCGGGGCGAACGGCGCGGACGGCGGAGCGGTGTTCGAGGTGCGGCTCCCGACCCAGGCCGGCGCCGCCGGCTGCGACGCGTGCTACGCGACGGCGCTCACGCCCGTGCCGATGGCGCGGGGAGCCTGACGCCCCGCCGTCTCAGCGGAACAGGAGCAGCTTGCCCGCGGCGAAGAGGCCCACGGCGATGGCGAAGCCGCGCATCGCCGCCGGCGGGAGCCGCTGCGCCAGCCGCGCGCCGAGGAAGCCGCCCGCGATCGACGCCGCCGCCATGAGCGCCGCCTCGGGGCCGCGGACCGAGCCCACCGCCACGAAGTACGCCGCCGCCGTGGCGTTGATGAGGAGCGAGAAGAGGACCTTGAGCGCGTTCGCGTGCTGGAGCGACGACGGGAGGAGGATGCCCATCGCCGCGAGCATGAGGATCCCGATCCCCGCGCCGAAGTAGCCGCCGTAGACGCTGATGAGGAGCTGCGCCATCCAGAGCGCGGCCGGGTGGTTCGCGTGCCGGACGTTCGCGACGATGCGCCGGAGCTGGCCCTGGAGCGCCAGCACCGTGCAGGCGAAGACGATGAGCCACGGCACGGCGCGCTCGAACGACCGCTCGGGCAGCGCGAAGAGGAGCCACGCGCCGAGGCCGCCCCCGAGGAGCGAGGGGATGCCCAGGGCGATGGCGCGGCTGCGCTCGTCCGCGATGTGGGCCTTGTACGCGAAGGAGGAGGCGAGCTGGCCGGGGAAGAGCGCCACCGTGTTCGTTGCGTTGGCGGTGACCGGCGAGATGCCCACGGCCAGGAGCGAGGGGAAGGTGAGCAGCGTCCCGCCGCCCGCGATGGCATTCACCACCCCTGCGGCCGCCGCGGCGACCGCCAGGAACACCCCATCGGCGATGGTCACTGCACGTGATTAACCCGATACGATTGTAAAAAGCCATGCCCATCACCACCGATCGCGGCGTCGTGATCCACTTCGCGGGGCGGCACCGGCTCTCGCCCGCGCTGCGCGACGGCGCGCCGGCGCTGGTCGCCGTGGGCGATCCCGGCCAGCGCATCGGCTGGGCCGAATTCTTCGCGGCCCTGGGCGCGGCCGGGCTCGTCGCCTCGCTCGAGCCGGACGACCCGGCGTCCTTCAGGCTCGTCCGCGGCGCCGGCGCTGCCGCGGGCGCGGCCCGCGGGCACGGTCCGGGCGCGCT
>DATDDC010000581.1:0-7558 GCA_036523995.1 Anaeromyxobacter sp. | reverse complement strand
ACCTCGGAGGCCGCCTTCCTGGTGAGCTTCCTCCTCGGGGCCCTGGCCACCTCGACCGGCCAAGGAGCGCCTCTCCACTGCCGCCGGGGACCCGGTGCCGCCGGCTCCGGCCCGGCGCGCCTCGCCGTGCCCGGCCGGGGGCGACGAGGCGACGACCGGTGCCGGGCCGGCGCATCGAGGATTCCAAGCTTCCGCGGCGAGCGGCCGCGCGATCCGGACGCTAGGCGGCCTCCTCCAGCTCGAGCCGATCCGACGGCCTGGAGGGCGCTGCCGCCCCTCGGTCGATGCGCAGTCCCAGGCCGTCGAGCAGGTCCGCGCCCTGCTCGACGGCGCGATCGAAGCTCTGGCGCGACCGCATGGGCGTTCCGTTCGTCGCGTCGTGCAGCGCGAGCTCGAAGATGAGGTGCTCGAGCCCCGTGATCCCCCTGCCGTCGATCGTCACCTCGAAGTCCCGGAGGACGCCTCCGTTGGAGACCCTCCGGGCCTCCGCGTGTCCCGCGCAGTAGAGCGCGTAGGCCTGAGATACGGTCACGGGAGACTCCCTCGGGCGCCGATCAGGCGGTGAGCGCCGCCGACGCCTCGCCCTCCTCCGGCGCGTCCGGAAGGACGACGCGCGTCCCGGCGAGCACGCGCAGCCGGTTGCCGCGCCAGTTGACCTCCCGCCGCACGAGGCCGTAGGCCCAGGCCGCTCCGATGAGCAGGTCCTTCAGCGGCACCGCCAGGAGCTGCCAGATGCGGAAGCCGGATGGGCGCAGGCTGCGCGCGGAGAGCTCGTCGGCCAGCGCCTTGAGGCCGCAGGCCGCCGCGAACGCCGCGAAGGCCGTCCGCCCGGGCGCGGCCGCGAGGGCGACGCCGGCGATGAGAATGGGGTTCATCACCACCTCCGCCGCATACAGCACGGGTCCGGCAGCCTGCCGGTGGAGCACCGCCCAGCGCGCGTATCGCGACACGAAGCCGCCGACGGTCCGCCTCTGGCTCACGCTCTCCACGGGCTGGCGGGCGATGGCGACGCGCTTCCCCAGCCTTGCCGGCACCGACACGCCGATCACGTAGTCCTCGGCGAGCACGTCCTTCACCGCCTCGAAGCCGCCCAGCGCCGCGAGGTCCGAGCGCCGGAGCGCCATCGACTTTCCGACGACGATGTCCTTCCCCGCGAGCTTCGCCGCCACCACTCCGGGCGCGATGGCGCCCGAGATGTGCAGGTTGTCGAGGAGCGACCCCAGCCGCTCCTCGCCGACGCCGGAGATCACGTGCGTCACGAGCCCCACCTCGGGATCCTCGAGGAGCCCGGCGATGCCCGCGAGATAGCCGGCGGGGGCCCGCACGTTCGAGTCGCTCACCACCAGCACCTCGCCGCGCGCCGCGCGCGCCAGCGTCACGAGCTGGTTCACCTTGGGGTTCACCCCGGGCTCACCCCGCTGCAGCACGACGCGGAACCGGCCGGGCCAGCGGGCCGCGGCCTCCACCGCATGCGGGAACGCCGCGTCGTCGTGGCTGCGCACGCCGAGCAGCACCTCGTACCGCGGGTAGTCCTGCGCCGCGAAGGAGGCGAGATTGCGCGCGAGGTCGTCGTCCACGCCGCAGAGCGGCTTCAGCACGGAGACGAAGGGGATCCTGCGCGGGGACGGATCGAGCCCGCGCCCGTGGCGCGCGAGGATCCAGGCCTGCACCGCCGCGGCGGCGAGACCGATCACCGCGACGGCGAACAACGCGATGCTCACGGCGACCGGCATGCTCGCCTCCGGGCTGTTCGCTCCGGAGCCGGCCGGAGCGATTCCACGCTACGCGCCGGAGGTTGCCTCGCGGTGAACGGACGGCGACTTCTGGGCAACGGCTGCCGCGGCCCGGCGAGGTGCGGCTCGTGGCTCCCCCGGCGTGCCGCGTTCACGAAGCCGCCACGAAAGCGCCGCGGGGACGCCACGGGCCCGTGCTCTCCTGCCTTCATCGGAGGAGCCGTAGCCATGTTCGTCATCGCCGAGCCGGCCGCGACCCTCGTGCGCCTGGATGGCCGGTTCGACGCGCCGCAGGCCCGCTCCCTCGAGGAGATGTTCTCGCTCTTCCAGCCGGTCTCGCACGTCGTCATCGACTTCGCGAAGGTGCGCGAGATCGACGACGCAGCCGTCGCGAGCCTCGCCCGCACGCTCGGCGCGTTCCCCGAGTCGCGCGTCACGTTCCGCGGCCTCTCCCGGCACCTGCGGCGCGTGTTGCGTTACGTCGGAGTGAGCATCGAGCAGATGTCCGGGCCCGAGCCGGCGGTCGGCTGATCGGGCGGCTCCCCGGAGCGGGCCGGTCGCGCAAGAGTCGCCGATCCGACACCGATTGGTCACCGCCGGCGCGTAGATATCGCACCACACGCGATCCCAAAGGACGACCCCGCCATGAAAAAGCTCCTCGTCGTAGCCGCGCTCGCCCTCGCCTGGACGGCCTTCGCCGCCGATACCATCCTCGTGAACGGTGCGGGGGCTACCTTCCCGTTCCCGCTCTACTCGAAGTGGTTCGCCGAGTACAACAAGCTCCACCCGGACCTGCGGTTCAACTACCAGTCGATCGGTTCCGGCGGTGGCATCCAGCAGATCACGAACAAGACGGTCGACTTCGGCGCCTCCGACGCGCCGATGACCGACGCGCACCTCGTGGCCGCGCCGGGGATCGTCCACATCCCCACGGTCATGGGCGCGGTGGTGGTGACGTACAACGCGCCCGTCGCGGGGCTGCGCCTCACGCCCGACACGCTCTCGGGCATCTTCCTCGGCAAGATCGCCAAGTGGAACGACCCGGCGCTCGCGAAGGTGAACCCGTCGCTGAAGCTTCCGGATTCGCCCATCTCCGTCGTCCACCGCTCCGACGGGTCGGGCACGACCAGCATCTTCGCGGACTACCTGTCGAAGGTCTCCCCAGAGTGGAAGGAGAAGGTGGGCGCCGGGACGAGCGTGAAATGGCCGGTCGGCCTGGGCGCGAAGGGCAACGAGGGCGTCACCGGCCTCGTGAAGCAGACGCCCGGCTCGATCGGCTACGTCGAGCTCGCCTACGCCAACCAGAACAAGCTCCCCACGGCCGAGCTCCAGAACAAGGAGGGTGCGTTCGTGAAGCCCACCATCCAGGCGACCTCGGCCGCCGCCGCCGGCGTCGACGTGCCGGACGACTTCCGCGTCTCGATCACGAACGCCTCGGGGAAGGACGCGTACCCGATGGCCTCCTTCACCTACATCCTCGTGCCGAAGGAGCAGCCGGACCCCGCGAAGGGGCCGGCGCTCGTGAGCTTCCTGTGGTGGGCGGTGCACGACGGCCAGCGCTTCGCCGAGCCCCTCGACTACGCCCCGCTGCCGAAGGCGGTGGTGGCGAAGGTGGAGGCCAAGCTGAGGACGTTCACGGCGCAGGGCAAGCCGGTCGCGATCAGCTCCGCGCGCTGACGGCATCGTGAGCTCCGTCCTCGTCATCGACGACGAGCGCGATCTCCTCTCGCTCCTCGACTTCAACCTGCGCGCCGCGGGGTTCGAGACGCTTCTCGCCGCGACCGGCGACGAAGCGCTCTCGCTCCTCCGGCGCCGGGTGCCGGACATCGTCGTGCTCGACCTGATGCTGCCCGACATCCCGGGGACCGAGGTCTGTCGCCAGCTCAAGGCCGATCCGCGCACGAGGCCGGTTCCGGTCGTGATGCTCACGGCGAAGGGCGACGAGGTGGATCGCATCGTCGGGTTCGAGCTCGGCGCGGACGACTACGTCACGAAGCCGTTCAGCGTCCGGGAGCTCGTGCTGCGGCTCCGATCGGTCCTGCGTCGCGCCGGCCGCGGCGCCGCCACGGAGCGAATGCCCGAGTCGTTCGGACCGATCCGGATCGACGTCGACGCGCACCGCTGCTTCGCGGACGGCGCCGAGGTCGAGCTCACCGCCCTCGAGTTCAAGCTCCTCACCACGTTCATGGCGCGGCTCGGGCGCGTCCAGTCTCGCGAGCAGCTCCTCGAGGACGTCTGGGAGATGTCGCCCGACATCGAGACGCGCACCGTGGACACGCACGTGAAGCGGCTGCGCGAGAAGCTCGGCTCCGGAAGGGACCTGCTCCAGACGGTGCGAGGGATCGGCTATCGCCTCGTGGACCCGGGCGCGAGCGGCTGAGAAGGCTCGCCGGCCGCGGCCGCCGCCTCGGGCCCGCAGACCGCCTCGAGGATCCGGAAGAGCCCGAACTTCGGCAGCCGCATGTAGCCCGCCCACGCCGCGGCCGCGAGGACGCCGTCGGCGAGCCAGTCGGAGATCCGCTCGGCCGCGAAGCGCGCCTCGCGCTGCTTGAGCCCCGCGCCGCTTTCGCGCGCCCAGCGCCGGTTGTACCGCTCGTGCACGCCGACCGGCGGGGAGAGCACGAGCGGGATGCCGAGCGCGCCGTAGAAGACGAGCTCCGAGGGCTTCGTCCAGAGCACGTCCGTCCGGGAGAGGAGGTCGTTGAAGCGCGCGTAGTACTCCGCGAACGTCGGGGCCGCCAGGATCTCGAGAGGCCCGCCGAGCAGCGGCTCCATGCGAGCGCGGTGGATGGCCTCGCGGAAGCGGGCGTCCACGTCCCGGCGGACGCCCGCCACGAGCGAAACCCGCAGAGCCCCGGCCTCGAGCGCCGGCCGGAAGCCGGGCAGCGAGGCCGCCGCGATCCCCGCCTGGGCGCCGGCGCCGCCGATGGCGAAGACGATGCGCGGCGGGCTCCTCTCCTCGCCGCGCGGCAGGGCGCCCAGGAAGTGCGCCAGCTCCTCCGGCATGGAGCGGCGGAACTCGCCGGAGGGATCGAGCCGCACGATGCGCGCCGCGAGGTGCCGCTTCAGGACCGAGAGCGAGGGCCCGCCCACGAGCCCGTCCGGCAGCGGAAATCCGGTGAAGGTGATCTGCGCCTCGGGGACGCCGTAGCTGCGCAGGCGCCGCGCGGCCCGCCTCGTCGGGACGAGGTAGCGGATGCGCGTCCGGGCCGGGTCCATCGGCGCCCAGACGCGGCTGATGTCCGTGTCCGTGACGACGCAGAAGATCCGATCGCAGCCGGCGCGATCGGCGGCGATCGCCGACGAGAAGAACGTGGTGAGGAGCGGGGCGCCGGTCTCGCGCAGGCGCCGCACGAGCCCCTCGCCGAGGCCGCGGCGCGCGAGCCGCTCGAGCGTGCGCACGCTGCCGGTCGGGGCCGAGAGATCGCGGTACGGATGCAGGCGCGGGATGTCGGTGATGGAGTCGAGCACCCACCGCAGGGGAGTGCCGACGGCGGGCAGCTGCGAGAGCCGGGACACCGCCTCGTAGGAACGGCGCAGCCGCGACCAGAGCCGCTCCTCGTCGGGCGCGACGAGGGGCGCGCGATCGACCTGGACGACCTCGGTGCCGAGCGCGTCGGCGAGCGGCGCCGCGGCGCGGAGGTGCCCGTATCCCATCTCGACGGCGACGACGAGGGGCCTGGCGGGCGCGGGCTTCGGGTGTCGTTCGAGCAACGGGACCGAGCCTATCGCACGAGCGCGCAGCGCGGGCGGGGCGAAAGGTGACGGACCCGTGACGAGTGCCCGATGGGCAGCCGCGTCGAGGTCGAGGGATCCTCGCGCTCCCGCGAGCGCTCACGCCGCGGCGCGCGCCGGGCGGGCCTCGCGTTCCCCGCCGGCGGCGTCGAGCCAGCCCATCTCGAGGAGCGCGGCGCCGTCGTGCCGGTACAGCCGGGCGCGCAGCAGGTCGGGAGAGCAGCCGGCGTTCACGACGGTGAGCCGGCGCGCGTCCTCGGGCCAGGGCGCCTCGACGCTCGGCACGTGACGGTGCCCGTGCAGGACGAGATCGCAGCGGCGGCGCGCCAGCGCGAGGAGCTCGGTCCCCTCGGGCAGCTCCGCCGAGTTGGGCCACCCGAGCCATCCCGAGAGCGCCTCCGCGAGATCGTCCGGCGGAAGCGGAAGGACGTGGTGGTGGAGCATGATGACCGCGAGCGCGTCGGCCGGGGCCTCGCCGAGCGCGGCGTCCACGTCGGCGAGATCCGAGGGGCCGAGCCTGCCGTGTCCCGATAGGAGCTTGCGGTTGTGAGGCGCCGTCGAGTCCACGCGGACGACGTGCAGCCCGGGCAGCGACGTCACGCCCACCCTCGCCCCCACCATCAGCGCCGCGCCCGCGTCGTCGCCGCCGCGGTCGTGGTTGCCGGGGACCACCACGACGCGCCCTCGCGAGAGGAGCGGCTCGAACGCGTCCTCGAAGGCGAGCAGCTCCGACCGCCGGCCCCGGTGCGTGATGTCGCCGGTGACGAGCACCGCGTCCACCCGGGCCTCGACGAGCGCAGCGCAGAGGCGGCGGTTGGCGGCTTCGGTGCGCCGGTCGCGCCCGAGGTGGAGATCCGAGAGGTGAGCGATGGATCGCACCATCTCCCCGAGTGGACACCCGGGGCGCGACGCCCGGCCATCGCGTCGGTGACTTTTCGGGAAAATCGAAAGCGCCCCGTCCGGACGCGAAGTCGTGGCGCACGTGTCACGGGAGGTCCACGGAGGCCCGCTACGTTCCGCGCCGTCCAGGAGGTGGTCATGCCGAACCGAACGATCCGGCCGCTGCGCTCCGCCGACTTCGCCACGCTGATGCGGCTCGAGGAGGAGATCTTCGGGGCCGCGGGCGACGGCGTGCTCGGCCCGTACTACGTGCGGCTCTGCTGCGAGTTCTTCGCCGAGGAGTGCTTCATCGCCGAGGAGGACGGGCAGGCGGTGGGGTACGTGCTGTCGTTCACCAAGGGTCGCGAGGCCTACTGCACGACGCTCGGCGTGCTCCCGCGCTACCAGGGCACCCGCGTCGCGTTCCTGCTCGTGCGCACGCTCGTCGCCGCGCTGGCGGACCGCTGCGACTCGTGCTGGTTCACCGTGAAGGAGGACAACGTCGCCGCGCGGGCGCTCCACGCCGCGCTCGGCGCGCGCGAGGTCGAGATCCGGGAGGACTTCTACGGGCCCGGCGATCGGCGCCTCGTGTCCCGCATCGACCGCGAGGGCTTCGAGCGCGTGCGCGCCCGCCTCCAGCGCCTCGGGCTCGTGGACGAGCGGCGCCGCCTGGGGGCCGCATGAAGCTCCTCTCCGTCGTGGCGGCCGTCCCCGCCGCCGCCCGCGCCGGCGGGCGCATCGCCCGCACCGGCGTGACCGCGCTCGGCGCGGCCGCCCGGCTGCGCCAGCTCGCCCAGGCCGACTCGACGGCGCTGCGCCGCGAGCGGGCCCTCTTCCTGCGCGATCTCTTCAAGCGGGTCGCCGCCCTCCACGGCATCGAGATCCACGGCGAAGGGCCCGTGCCGGTCGGCCCGGCGCTCCTCGCGGCGAACCACGTGAGCTATCTCGACCCCATCGCCGTGGGGGCCCTCGTGCCGTGCGTCCCCATCTCCAAGGTGGACGTGTCCGCCTGGCCCGTCATCGGCGGCTTCGCCCGCGATCTGGGCGTGCTCTTCGTCGACCGCGGCAACGGGCACTCCGGCATGCGCGTCCTCCGGGACGCCGCGCGCACGCTCGCGGGCGGCGTCTCCGTCCTGAACTTTCCGGAGGGGACCACGACCGCCGGAGATCGCGTCCTCCGCTTCCGCGAGGGGCTCTTCGCCGTGGCACGC
>DATDDC010000580.1:0-1861 GCA_036523995.1 Anaeromyxobacter sp. | reverse complement strand
CGCTGCGTTCGCGCCTTCGATCGCGTCCGCCGAGGCGCTGGCGGACGCGGAGAGCGGGGTGTCGGCCGCGGAGCGCCGGCTCGCCGACGTCGAGAGGCTCGGCCGCGGCGCCGAGGAGACGCCCGCGGCCCGGGCCACGCGGAAGTTCGAGGTGGGCGAGGCCCAGTACCTCCTCGAGGACTGGATGCACGCCGCCGTGCTCCTCTCCGACGCCGTGGACGAGCCCGCCTTCCGCGACGCGCGCCAGCGGCCCGAGGCCCTGTTCCTCCTCGCCGATTCGCTCCGCCGCCAGGGCGCCTGCGGCGCGGCCCGCCCCCGCTACGCGGAGCTCCTCGCCCTCGGCGCGGGGCAGCGGCGCGGCGACGCCGTCCTGGGCGCGCTCGACTGCGCCGTCCAGGATCGGCGCAGCGGCGACGTCGAGTCTCTCCTCGCCGAGGCGGAGAGGACCTGGGGCGCCGACGCGCCCACCGAGGTGCGCTACCTCGCCGCCAAGGCGCTGTTCCAGCGGAGCGATCTCCCTCCCCGGGAGCGGGCCGAGCGGGCCGCCGCGGCCTTCGCGCGCGTGGGGAAGCCCTTCCAGCTCCAGGCCGCGTACTTCCAGGGCGTCCTCGCCATCCAGCAGGGGAACCTCCACGGCTCGCTCCAGTGGTTCGAGTCCTGCGCCCGCGGGGAGCCCGCGCCTGCGCCGGCGGGCTCCACGCCCGCGGCGCGCGGTGGGGACCGGCCGGAGAGCTCGCGCCAGTCCGAGGTGCGCGAGCTCTGCATGCTCGCGCTCGGCCGCGTGCACGCGGAGATGGGAAACGTCTCCGCGTCGCTCGACTGGTACGCGGCCGTGCCCTGGGAGTCCCAGCGCTTCGTGGAGGCGCTCTACGAGCTCGCCTGGGCCTTCGTGAAGGACCAGAAGTACGACGCGGCCCTGCGCACGGCGACCTTCATCGGGGAGCTCGCGCCCGACTCGCCCCTCGCGCCGGAGGCGACGGTGCTGCAGGGCCACCTCCTCCTGCGGCTCGGGCGCTACTCCGAGGCCACGGACGCCTACAACCACGTCATCAACACCTACGCGCCGGTCCGCGACGAGCTCGACGCCATCCTCGCCATGCGCGAGGACCCCGTCCGCTACTTCAACGAGCTCGTCGGCCGCCAGGGGAAGGCGTTCGACGTCGCCACGGTGCTGCCTCCGGTCGCCGTGAAATGGGCCTCGACGAAGCGCGAGGTGGACGTCGCCATCGACCTCGTCGGCTCGCTGGACCGGGCCCGCCGCGAGGTGCAGGCCTCGCTCGAGGTGGCCGCGCGCATCGAGGCGCTCCTCGCGCACGGGGGCGGGCTCGACGCATTCCCCGCGCTCCGGCGCGCCTACGCGAGCGCCGAGGCCGTCGAGAACGACGCGGCCCTCCTGGAGGGCTCCACCATCGATGCCGTCTCGGCGGCGGTGGAGCGTGCGCTCCCGCCCGCGGGGCGGCAGGAGCTCTCGCGGGCGCGCGCCTCGCGCCAGGCGCTCGAGGCGCGCATGCGCACGCTGCCGCGCACGCAGGACGCGGTCGACGAGCGGCTCGCCCGCATGCGCTCCCGCATCGACCAGGTGGACCGCTACGCGTACCGCATCGGCTACCTCGTGGACTCGATCGGGGCCACCGTGACGGGCATCGAGCTCTGGGTCGAGCAGCACCGCAGCGAGATCGAGTCGGATCCCGAGGGCCGCCAGGCGCTCGCGGAGGAGCTGCGGCAGCACCGCGAGATGGCCGCGTCCTACGAGCAGGAGCTGCGCGAGCTGCGGCAGCAGATCGCCCTCGTCCGCGACGCCGCGGCCGGAGCGGACGCCCTGGCCGAGGAGGCGCGCCTCCGGAAGGAGTACCTCGCCGCG
>DATDDC010000579.1:0-6873 GCA_036523995.1 Anaeromyxobacter sp. | reverse complement strand
GAACGACCGATCGCGTCCGCTCATCGCGCGCGGCGGCGCGGACCCGCCGCAGCGCGCCGCCAGTGCCCGCTTCGCCCGCCCGCCTTCTCGATCAGCTCCACGGCCTCGATCCGCATGCCGCGCTCGTAGCGCTTCAGCATGTCGTAGATGGTGAGGCACGCCGCGCTCACCGCGGCGAGCGCCTCCATCTCCACGCCGGTCCGGTCGACGGTGCGGACCGTCGCGGTCACCTCGACGCCCGCCGGCCGCGGGTCCGCGGTGACGTCGACGGCGGAGAGCGCGATGGGATGGCAGAGCGGCACGATGTCGGGCGTCTTCTTCGCCGCCATGACGCCCGCGAGCCGGGCCGCGGCGAGGACGTCCCCCTTCTCGACGTCGCCGCGACGGATGCGCGCCACGGTGGGGCGCGACATCGCCACGAAGCCGCGGGCCACGGCCACGCGCTCGGTCTTCGGCTTCGCGCCGACGTCGATCATCTTCATGGCTAGTCCCAGCTCTCGGTGGCGTGCTCCCCGAGCCAGCGCTCCGCGTCGATGGCCGCCTGGCACCCGGAGCCGGCCGCGCTCACCGCCTGCCGGTAGGTGGGATCGGCGACGTCGCCCGCGGCGAAGACGCCCGGCACGCTCGTCGCCGTGGAGGGCGCCTTCACCTGGATGTAGCCGACCTCGTTCATCTCCACCTGGCCCCTGAAGATCTTCGTGTTCGGCTCGTGGCCGATGCCCATGAACACGCCCTTCAAGGGCAGGTCGCGCTTCGACCCGTCCTTCGTGCTCTCGAGCCGGACGCCGGTGACGCCCTTGGCGTCGCCCAGGATCTCGTCCACCACCGAGGAGAGGACGAGGGAGATCTTCGGGTTCTTCTTCGCCCGGTCCTGCATGATCTTCGAGGCGCGCAGCTCGTCGCGCCGGTGCACCACGTGCACCTTGGTGGCGTACTTGGTGAGGAAGGTGGCCTCCTCCATGGCGGTGTCGCCGCCGCCCACCACCGCCACGTCCACGCCGCGGAAGAAGAAGCCGTCGCAGGTGGCGCAGGCCGAGACGCCCTTCCCCTGGTAGGCCTTCTCCGAGGGGATGCCGAGCCACTTCGCGGAGGCGCCGGTCGCGATGACGACGGTGTCGGCGGTGAAGAGCCGGTCGTCCTGCCAGAGCTGGAAGGGCCGCCTGGAGAAGTCCACCCGCGTGATCTCGGTCGGCTCGAAGCGGGTGCCGAACCGCTCCGCCTGCTTCTTCATCTTCTCCATCAGCTCGGGGCCGAGGATGCCCTCGGGGAACCCGGGGTAGTTCTCGACGTCGCTCGTGATGGTGAGCTGTCCGCCCGGCTGCATGCCCTCGAAGAGCAGCGGGTTCAGGTTCGCCCGGGCCGCGTAGAGCGCGGCCGTGTAGCCGGCGGGGCCGCTTCCGATGATGACGAGCCTCTCGTGCTGGGCCATGGCGCTCCTTCCTCCCATGTCGCGGCAGTGTACTAGCCGCTTGGAGCCCGGCCGTCGAGGGCGAGGTTCGGGCGCCTTGGCCGGGCGCGCCCGCGCCGGCGTGCTATGGTTCCCGGGATGGACCCGCAAGCGCTCCGCGCCTGTGCCCTGTTCCAAGCGCTCCCCGCCGACCGGCTCCGCCGCATCGCGGACATCGCGAAGCACCGCGACCTGCCCGCCGGGGCGGTGATCTTCCGGGAGGGCGAGGTGGGCGACGAGATGTACGTGGTCGTCGCCGGCAAGGTGCGCATCTCGAAGCAGGTGCCCGGCATCGGCGAGGAGGCGCTCGGCATCCTCGAGGCGGGGAGCCACTTCGGCGAGATGGCCATGGTGGACGACGCGCCCCGCTCCGCCGACGCCCTCGCCCACTCCGCCTGCGCGCTCGCGGTGGTGAAGCGGGAGGACCTCGACCATCTCATGTTCGTGGACAAGGACCTCGCCTACGATCTCCTCTGGACGTTCGTGCGCACCCTGTCCGCGCGGCTGCGCGAGACGAACGACAAGATCAAGGGGTTCTTCGCCATGACGGGCGGGTTCCGCTAGCGGCGAGTAGCACCCGCAGTGGATGCCGGGGTGGTTGGTTCGCGGCCTATGTGGGCCGGCCCGAATGCATTGCGGCGCCCGGGCTCGCCCCGTCAGGGTGTTATCATTCGCGCGTGCCGCCCGCGCCCTCGCCGCACGAGACGGACGATCTGAACATCGAGGTAGGCGCGGCGGTGGGTCGCGGGACCGCGTCGTACGAGGCCGGGGCGCAGGCGGCGAGGGACGCGCTCGCCGGGATCCGCCGGCACGGGCCGGCCGCCGTCCTCGTCTTCGCGTCCGTCCGGCACGATCTCGAGGCGCTGCTCCGCGGCGTCCGGAGCGCCACCGGGGACGCTCCGCTCGTCGGCGCGACGACCGCCGGCGAGATCTGCGGAGGGCATCACCGCGAGAGCGCGGTGGTGGGCGTCCTCGCGTCGCCTTTCCTGTCGGTGCGGGTCGGGGTCGGGGAGGGCGTCTCCCGGGACTGGCGCGCCGCGCTGGAGCAGGCGCTCTCGACCCCCGGTCTCGCCCCGTTCTTCGACGGGACGCCGCACGCCTGGGCCGACCTCGCCAGCCGGGGACGGAGCGCCTTCGCCATCCTCGTCTCGCCCGGCAACACCCGGGGCGCGGTCTCGCACAGCTTCGACCTGCTCGAGGCCCTGAAGCGCCGCTCCCTCGGGTGCCTGCCCATCTTCGGGGGATCGGCGGCGGACGACTGGCGCATGGAGCGGAACTTCGCGCTCGCCGACGGCCGGGCGGTTCCCGACGCGGTGCTCGTGGCGCTGTGCGAGACGGATCTCCAGTTCGGCATCGGGCTCGAGCACGGCCTCCGCGCCTCCAGCGCGCGCGCCACCGTGACCGAGGCGAGCGGCCACGAGGTGATCCAGCTCGACGGGCGCCCGGCATGGAGCTGCACGCGGAGATCGCCACGCTCCGTCCCCGGGACGCCGATCGCTTCGTGTTCTTCACCGGCGGCGCGTTCACCCCGGCGGCGAGGCTCTACCTCGACGTCGTGAAGAACCCGCGCATCGAGAAGCCGTTCGACACGCAGGCGCTCCGGGTCCTGGTGCGGGAGCTCCTCGTCTCCGGCGCGTGAGCGCCGCCTCGCCGGGCTCGCGCCTGGCCGCGGGTCAGCCCAGGACGGACAGCGCCGCGCCGAGCGCACCGGCGAGCTGGGGGTCGGGCAGGACCGTCACCGGGGCGCCGAGCGCCTCGCAGAGCGCCGAGACCATGGCCGGGTTCAGGGCCACGCCCCCGCTCATGAGGACGTCGCCGCCGCCCACGCCGCGGGCGAGCGCGGCCACGCGCGAGGCGAGGGCGACGTGGAGCCCCTTCACGATGGCCTCGAGCGGCTCGCCGTTCGCGACGAGCGAGATCACCTCGCTCTCCGCGAACACCGTGCAGGTGCTCGAGACGCGTACTGCGTGCGACGCCCGCGCCGTCCAGGCGGCCACCTCGGCGAGCGGGACGTGCAGGCGCGCCAGGATCACCTCGAGGAAGCGCCCCGTGCCCGCCGCGCACTTGTCGTTCATGGAGAAGTCGAGCACCTCCCCGCCCGGGCCGACCCGGATCACCTTCGTGTCCTGGCCTCCCACGTCGACGAGCACCCCGGGGCGGCGGGCCAGCGCGAAGGCGCCGCGCGCGTGGCAGGTGATCTCGGTGAGGGCCCGACCGGCCGCGATGCGCTTGCGGCCGTATCCCGTCGCGCCCACGGCGGGCTCCCCGCCGGCCTCCGCGCGCAGCTCGGCCACGAGGCGCCCCGCCTGCTCCTCGACGCGGGGGCTCGCGGGCTCCACCCGGCGCGCGAGGATGCGCCCCGACGCGTCGATGGCCACGGCCTTGCAGGTGGTGCTCCCCGCGTCGACGCCCACGGCCGCCGCCATCATGGCGACACCCGCCTGCATTGAGCTACTGCGGCGCAGGATCCCGGCCGATCTCGGGCGGACTCGTCGCTGCGATGCTCGACGTAGCCTCCGGCTACGCCTGCGCTTCTCGCTCCTCGTGCGCCCGACCTCGGCTCGGGCTCCAGCGCCTCGCTACGCTCAACGCAAGCGGGTGGCGCCATCACGCGAAGGCCTCCATGAACGCGGTGAGCCGGTTCTCCGCCGGCTCCGCGGCCCAGGCGCGCGGATCCGAGTGGTCGGCCTCGAGGAGCAGCACGCGGATGCCCAGCTCGCGGGCGAGGCGGTCCTTCAGGTCCACCTGGCCGATCGAGTACGGCTTGCAGGAGCGATCGCTGTGCAGGACCGCGCCGTCGCAGCCGTAGTCGCTCGCGAGCCGCCGCAGGATGCCGAGGCGGTTCCGCAGGTCCTGGTTCAGGATGACGTGGGTGTACGCCCGCGCGGCCGACGCCAGCGGCTCGGAGGGATCGACCTGCATCCCGGCCTCGGCCCACGCGTTCGTGTAGCTCGTGCACACGAAGTTGAAGCCGCGCTCGGCGAGCAGCGTCGAGAGCTCGCGCACGGCGAACCACACCGGCAGGTTGTCCCAGAGGAGGCGGTGCCGCTCCTCCCGGACCCCGCCGACGCCCCGGCGCACCCGGTCCTCGAGCTCGTCGAGGAGCACGCGGTAGTAGGCGTTGCACGCCTCGCTCCCGCGCAGCGCCACGATGGGCGCCATGTGGAAGAAGCCGTCGAAGCCGGCCCAGGGCGCGGGGCGGGCCCGGCTCGTGGCGAGGCACTCGCCCCACAGCCGGGCGCCCTCGCGCGAGAGGCGCGCCACCTCGACGAGCTCCGCCGGGTCGGCGCGGCGGCCGCTCACCCGCTCCGCCACGCGCACGAACTCCTCGAGCTGGTCCCTCACGTAGCGATCGGCGTGCGGCGTGGACTGGCCGTACACGAAGGGCGTGTCGACGAGCACGAGCGGCACCTGGAAGCGGGCCGCGAGGGCGCGGTACCAGTAGAGGACCGTCTGGCAGATGTTGGTGCAGCACGCGAGGAGGTCGGGGCGGGGGAGGCGGCCCGCCGGCGTCTTCCCCGTGGCCGCGCACCCGAGATCGGTCCGCGCGTAGCTGCACAGGTCGCGCGAGTAGCCCTCCCGCTCGACGGCGTCGGACAGCTCGGGGACGAGGCGCTGCACGCCGCACATCGCCGCGTGGTTCTCCGGGTAGACGGCGTGGAAGCCGAGGGGCCGCAGGATCTCGACGGGGAAGCCGCTCGTCACCCAGGCCACCGGCACCGCGCCGTCCGCGTACCGGCCGCGCAGGTAGTGCAGGCTCATGAGCTCCTTCAGCTTGCGCGTGCACTCGAGCGGCGGCGCGAACGGGCTCGGCCGGTGGGCGCGGCCGCGGCGCGCACGCGCCCTCCGCCACGCCTCCAGGCGGAGGAGGAACGGGCCGGCGACGCGCCCGGCCAGCTCGTACTGGAGGCGGCGGAGGATCAAGCGGCCCTCGCTCCCGACCGGAGCATCTCCACGAACGCCTCGACGCGCGTCTCGGCCTGCGCGGAGAGGTCCCGCTCCAGCTCGCCCTCGACGACGACGACCGGCACGCCCCGCGCCGCGAACGTCCGGCGGATGGCGGGGACGTCGAAGAGCTCGGGCTCGCAGAACTTCTGGACGTGCACGAGCACGCCGCGCGCCCCGCTGCGATCGAGGAGCGCCTCGAGCCGGCGCATCCGCGCCCCCTGGTCCGAGCCGCGCGTCGGGCACGGCGGGAAGGCGAGGTAGCGATCGAGGAGCGCCGCCCAGGGATCGGCCCTTCCGGGCGGCGGGGCGGGCGCGAGGCGCCGGCCCACCGCCGCGTAGTCGTCCGCCGCGACGTAGGCGCCCGCCCGGTTCAGGGCCGAGAGCAGGCCCGCCGGCTCCGGGACGTAGCCCGTCACGAGGATGGGGATCCCGGGCGAGGCGGGCGCGGGCGAGAGCCGCGCCGCCGCGGCCCGGAGCTCGGCCAGGTGCTCCTCGGGCCAGAGCCACTCTCCGCGGCGGAGGAGCGCGTACAGCGCAGCGTCGTCCAGGTCGAGGCGCGCCCTCCCGTCCAGGAGGGTCGCGCGGCATGCATCGATCTCCGCGTGCAGCCGGAGCGCCCAGGCGAGCCGGTCCGGGTCGAGGCGCCTCTGGAAGATCCGCTCGAGCGAGCTCGCGAGGGCGCGCAGCTCCGCCTCGGCGAACGCGCGCGCGCTCGGTCGATCCTCGCCGCGGGCGTGCTGGAACACGACGACCGGCTTCCGCCAGCCGCCGAAGTCCGCGAGGAGCGTCGCGAGCCCCTGGAGCGAGTCGCAGGTGTGCGGGACGAGGAGGCCGTCGACCGCGTCGGCGTGCCCCGAGGCGAGGAAGGCGAGCGCGTTCCGGACCACGGCGCACACGTACGTCTGGAGGCGCCCGGCGGCGTCGCCGCGCGGAGGGCCCGGAGGTCCCCACATCTCCACCGCGAGGACGTCGAGCGCGGTGAGGATCTCCTTCGGGTAGAGGACGGGCAGGACGGCGAGTGAACGCCGGCCCTGGCGCAGGATGTACTCGCGGCGCACGCGCCGAGTAGAGCATCCCGCGATGGGCCTGTCGACGCGAGACGAAGGCTCACAGCGGCACCCCGTTCACGTGATTCCCAGCGTTGCTCCCGCCGCTGTGAGGGGACGTCCGGCGCCGGCGCGAGCGCCTGACCCTCGCGCTGAGCCTTCGTCTCGCGTCGTCTCGCGTCGACAGGCCCACGGCGGAGTGCGACACTCGGCCCGTGCGCCGCGAGTACATCCTGCGCCAGGGGCGTCGTTCACTCGCCGTCCTACCGATCGCCTACCCGAAGGAGATCCTCACCGCGCTCGACGTCCTCGCGGTCGAGATGTGGGGACCGCCCGGGCCGCCGCGCGGCGACGCGGCCGGGCGCCTCCAGTCGTACGTGTGCGCCGTCGTCCGGAACGCGCTCGCCTTCCTGGCGTCGGGCCACGCCGACG
>DATDDC010000578.1:0-7367 GCA_036523995.1 Anaeromyxobacter sp. | reverse complement strand
GCGGCCGCGCGCTGGTCGCGGGCGGAGCGCGCCCGGCAGGAGGAGGCGGCGCGGGCGGCGCGGGGCGAGGCGCTCGCCCGGATGGCGGCGGCCGTGGCGCACGAGGTCCGAAACCCCCTCGGCATCATTCGCGGGGCGGTCGAGCTCGTCCGGGCGCGCTCGCAGGACGCGCTGCCCGAGCGCGATCGCGAGCGGCTCTCGGACGTGCTCGGCGAGGTGGAGCGGCTCCGGCGCCTCACGCAGGACTTCCTCGACCTGTCCGCCGAGCCGGCGCTGGAGCCCGCGCCGGTGGATCTCGCCGAGGTCGCGCGCGACGCGGCCCGGGGCAGCGCCGCGGTGCATCCCGAGCTCGAGGTCCGGATCGCGCTCGACGGCGCGCCCCGCGTGCGCGGCGATCCGGGCCGGTTGCGCCAGGTGCTCGCGAACCTGCTCGCGAACGCGGCGCAGGCGGGCGCGCACACGGTCCGCATCGACGGCGGGGCCGAGGGTGGGCTCGTGAAGGTGCGGGTCCAGGACGACGGCCCGGGCATCCCGGCGGAGGTCCGCGCGCGCCTCTTCGATCCGTTCGCCACCGGGCGGGAGGGCGGCACGGGGCTCGGCCTCGCGGTCTCCCGCCGCATCGTGGAGCGGCACGGCGGTACCCTGGCGCTCGCGGCGGCGAACGGCGCCGAGTCGGCGACGGGAACGACGTTCGAGCTGCGGCTGCCCGGCGCGGGGCACTAGGAGTCCACCATGGCGCGGGTCCTCATCGCGGACGACGAGGCGAAGCTCGGAGCGCTCGTGGCGGAGGCGCTGGAGCTGGACGGGCACGCGGTGGTGCGCGCCGGCGGCGGCGCCGAGGCCATCGCGCGGCTCCGGGAGGCCGCCTTCGACGTGGTGGTCACGGACCTGCGCATGCCGCAGGTGGACGGCCTCGCCGTGCTGCACGCCGCGCGGGCCCTCCCCGACGCCCCCGAGGTGGTGCTCATGACGGCGTTCGCCACGGCGGAGAGCGCCGTCGAGGCGATGAAGGCGGGCGCGGCCGACTACGTGACGAAGCCGTTCGCCATGGACGAGCTGCGCCTGCGCGTGCGGCGGCTCGCCGGGCAGCGCGACGCGGAGCAGCGCAGCGCGCGCCTCCTCGAGCGGCTCACGCCCACGCTCTGCGCGGAGAGCCCCGGCATGAAGGCCGCGCTCGCCGCGGCCAGGCAGGTGGCGGGCACCGACGCCACGGTGCTGCTCCTGGGCGAGAGCGGGACCGGGAAGAGCCAGCTCGCGCGCTGGATCCACTTCCAGAGCCGCAGGGCGCCGGGGCCGCTCGTCGAGGTGCACTGCGCGGCGCTGCCCGAGACGCTCCTCGAGAGCGAGCTCTTCGGGCACGAGAAGGGCGCGTTCACCGGGGCGCACCAGCGGAAGGCCGGGCACCTCGCGGCCGCCTCGGGAGGCACCATCTTCCTCGACGAGATCGGGGAGGTCACGCCGGCGACGCAGGTGAAGCTCCTCCGCTTCCTCCAGGAGAAGCAGTTCGTGCCCGTGGGGGCCACGGAGGCGCGGCGCGCGGACGTGCGCGTGGTCTCCGCGACGAACCGGGACCTCCGCGCGGCGGTGGAGGCCGGCCAGTTCCGTGAGGACCTCTACTACCGCCTCGACGTGTTCTCGATCCGCATCCCGCCCCTGCGCGAGCGGCGGGAGGACGTCCTCCCCATCGCAGAGCACCTGCTCTCCGCGCGCGGCGTCCCCGCGGACAGGCTCTCGGCCGCGGCGCGCGAGCGCCTCCTCGCGCACGCCTGGCCGGGGAACGTCCGCGAGCTCGAGAACGCGCTGGAGCGCGCGCTCATCCTGGCCGGCGAGGGCGAGATCGGGCCCGCGCACCTCGTCCAACCGGCGGCGTCCGCGCCGCGGCGGGGCGCGGCCGAGGTGCTCGTCGAGGGTTTCGACCTCGACGCCTTCGAGCGCGAGCTCATCCACGCCGCGCTCGAGCGCTCCGGCGGGAACAAGGCCGCCGCGGCGCGCCTCCTCGGCATCACGCGGCGCAGGCTCTACTCCAGGCTCGAGAGCCTGGAGGGGCGCGGCGGCGGCGGCGAGGAGGGGTGAGGGCGGGGCGGGCGTCGGCGGAGCCGGGGACCCGCTCGCGGCGCGCGCTCGCTCGAGCGGGCTGCGCACGTTTGGGGCCTCCCGCCGAATGGACTTGCGGCCGCGGGCGAGCCGCGCGACCACGGCGCCATGCTGCGCGGGTACGACGACGCGGTGCGCTCCTTCGTCGACTACCTGTACGAGCTCGCGAGGTGAGACGGGGAATCGCGGTCCCGCCACGTGGGCCCGGGCGCGACGCGGCGCGCCGCCGCATTTGGGTCGACGCGCCGGCCCGGCTTCTGCTTGGATCCGATCGTTACCTCGGGGATCCCGGAGGGCCTGCCATGACCGCGAATCGTCCCGCTCGTGCCGTTCTCCTGTCGTGCGCGCTCGC
This sequence comes from Anaeromyxobacter sp., assembly GCA_036523995.1. Taxonomy (GTDB): domain Bacteria; phylum Myxococcota; class Myxococcia; order Myxococcales; family Anaeromyxobacteraceae; genus Anaeromyxobacter. The sequence continues at coordinate 4,921 of DATDDC010000578.1, read as the reverse complement.
GCTCGGCTCCGCCTGCGCCGAGGGAGCCACCGCGAGGGGCATGACCGTCACGCCGGACGACCTGCGCTCCCCCACGAGCCCGGGGCTGGCCGGGCAGTTCGCCGTGTCCGAGGTGGGGGGCGGCACGCAGACCAATCCCATGTGGACGTCGCAGATCGACGACGCCTCGTTCCGCGAGGCCCTCGTCGAGTCGCTCCGCGCCGCCGGGCTCCTCTCCGGCCGCCCGGACGCGCCGCTCGCGGTCGAGGCTCGCCTGGTGAAGCTCGATCAGCCGATGTTCGGCCTCGACATGACGGTGACCTCCATCGTCCACTACACGGTGAAGGACGTCCGCAGCGGCGCCATGCTCATCGACGAGGACGTCACCGCCCAGCACACCGCCAAGATGGGCGAGGCGTTCGTGGGGGCGACGCGGCTCAAGCTCGCGAACGAGGGATCGGCGCGCAAGAACATCGCGGCGCTCATCGAGCGGCTGAAGCAGATCCGCGTCGCCGCACCATCGATGTGACGCCGTGACGATCAGACGAGCGCGAACCTGAGCTCGCCCAGCTTCTCGACGCTGCAGGCGACCTGGTCGCCCGCCTTGAGCCACACGCGCTCGTCCTTGGGCTTCCCCTGGATCACGCCCTGCGGCGTGCCGGTGAAGATGATGTCCCCGGGCCGGAGCGTCATGAGGCGCGAGACGTAGGCGATCACCTGGCGCGTGCCGAAGATGAAGTCGCTCGTGCTCGAGGACTGGCGCGTCTCGCCGTTCACGCGGCACTCGACCTTCAGGTTGTCCGGATCGATCTGGTCCGCGGTCACGAGATAGGGGCCGAGCGGCGCGAACCCGTCGGGCGTCTTCCCCGCCATCCACTGCCCGCCGGTGTCCATCTGGAGATCGCGCGCCGTGAAGTCGTTCCCGGTGCAGTACCCGGCCACGCAGGAGAGGGCGTCCGCCTCGCTCACGCTCCTCGCGGTCTTGCCCATCACCACGACGAGCTCGACCTCGTAGTCGAAGTTCTTCGCCACCTCGACCGGCAGCCTTATGGTGCCGCCGTGGTGGTTGAGCGTGTTGTTGTACTTGTTGAAGAGCACGGGCTGCTTGGGGATGGGCACGCCGATCTCCTCCGCGTGCCGGCGGTAGTTGAGCCCGACGCAGACGATCTTCTCCGGCCTCAGGACGGCGGGGCCGTACTGGACCGCCTCCTCCTTCACGAACGCGGCGGAGGCCGCCGGCGACTCGAGCGCAGCCTTCACGACCGCGTTCACGCTCGCGCCCTCCTCGTCCTGGAGCATGTCGTCCATCGTGGGCGGCGCGGGCATCGAGAGGAGCCTCGCGGCCTGGGAGACGTCGAGGATCCCCTTGCTCGTCTTCGCGCCGAGGCGCGGCGGCCCGCCCTGCCTCATGGTGAGGAGCGTGAGCCCGCGCGCCAGCCCCCGGGGCCCGCTCCGCGCCGAGCCACCCTGCGCCGCCGCCGTGTCATCCGCACGTGCCGTCATCGTCGCCGCTCCCGCCGCTCTCGCGGTCTCGAGAAAGGTCTCCGCCCGATGCGTCCGCAGTGTCTAGGGAGCGTACGCCGACTCGACACCGTTCCGGACCCGGAGGGACCCGAAAGGGCAGCGAGCCGGCGCAGCGTCCTCGCGCCACAGACCCCCGCGGGCCAGGCCGGCTCGCGCTCGCCTGCCGCCTCCGGCTTGACCCGCGGGAGCGCGCGTCGGAAGGTACGCCGCGCGCGGAAGGGCGCGCGGAGGTATCCGATGAAGAGAGCCGCCATCGTCGCGCTGTGCCTCCCCTCGATCACCCTGGGCGCCGGACCTCCGGCGGCGGCACCGGAGAGCAAGGTGGAGAACCCGCTGCTCGCGAAGTGGACCGGCCCCTACGGCGGCGTGCCGCCGTTCCAGGCGGTGAAGGTCGGTCTCTTCGAGCCCGCGCTCGAGGCGGCCATGGCGGAGCAGCTCGCGGCCGTCGATCGCATCGCGGCCGATCCCTCGGTGCCCACGTTCGAGAACACGCTCGCGGCGCTCGAGCGCTCGGGCCGGTCGCTCGATCGCGTGCGCACCCTCTTCGGCGTGTGGTCCTCGACGCTCAGCACGCCGGACTTCCAGGCCGTCGAGCGCGAGATGGCTCCGCGCTTCGCGGCGCTCCAGGACAAGATCACGCAGAACGAGAGGCTCTTCGCCCGCATCGCCGCGATCTACGAGGCGCGCGACGCGGCGTGCAAGGACGCGGAGCAGAGGCGGCTCGCCTGGCTCTACCTCACGAACTTCGTGCGGGCGGGCGCGCGGCTCGACGCCGCCGGGAAGAAGCGCGTCGCCGAGATCAACCAGCGGCTCGCGACCCTGCAGACGACCTTCACGCAGAACGTCCTCGCGGACGAGGACGGCGGCACGCTCTTCCTCGACGACGAGAAAGACCTCGCCGGGCTGCCGCCGGCCGCCCGGGCCGCGGCGGCCGCCGCCGCGCAGGCGCGCGGCCACCCGGGGAGATGGGCCATCCTGAACACGCGCTCGAGCGTCGAGCCGTTCCTCACCTACTCGTCCCGCCGCGATCTTCGCGAGAAGGTCTTCCGCGCCTTCGTGAGCCGCGGGGATCACGGCGACGCGCACGACAACAACAAGGTCATCACCGAGATCTTGGCGCTGCGCGCCGAGCGTGCGCGGCTCCTCGGGTACGCGACCCACGCCCACTGGCGCGTGGAGGACTCCATGGCCAAGACGCCGGAGCGCGCCATGGCGCTCATGGAGGCGGTGTGGCCCGCCGCGGTGGCGCGCGTCCGCGAGGAGGTCGCGGACATGCAGGCGGTCGCGAAGAAGGAGGGCGCCGACATCACCATCGAGCCCTGGGACTACCGCCTCTACGCCGAGAAGGTGCGCAGGGAGAAGTACGACCTCGACGAGGAGCAGGTGAAGCCGTACCTCCAGCTCGACAAGCTGCGCGAGGGCATGTTCTGGGTGGCGGGCCGGCTCTTCGACCTCCACTTCACGCCGGCGAAGGGCGTGCCGGTCCAGCACGCCGACGTTCGCGTCTGGCAGGTGAAGGACGGGAAGGGGAGGCACGTGGGCCTCTGGTACTTCGATCCCTGGGCCCGCGAGGGCAAGCGCTCGGGCGCGTGGATGAACGCGTACCGTCCCCAGGAGCGCTTCGACGGAGAGATCGCCACCATCGTCTCGAACAACGCCAACTTCGTGAAGGGCAAGCGCGGCGAGCCGGTGCTGGTGAGCTGGATCGACGCGACGACGCTGTTCCACGAGTTCGGCCACGCGCTGCACGGGCTCTGCTCGAGCGTGAGCTATCCGTCGCTCTCCGGGACGGACGTGGCGCGCGACTACGTCGAGTTCCCGTCGCAGCTCCTCGAGCGGTGGCTCGCCACGCCGGAGGTGCTGAACCGCTTCGCCGTGCACCACCGGACCGGGAAGCCCATGCCCAGGGCGCTCGTCCAGAAGATCGAGCGCGCCCAGAGGTTCAACCAGGGCTTCGACACGGTCGAGTACCTCTCGGGCGCCCTCGTGGACATGAAGGCGCACCTCGCCCAGGGCGGACCCATCGACGCCGCGACGTTCGAGCGCGAGACCCTCGCCGCGCTCGGCATGCCGCGCGAGGTCGTCATGCGCCACCGCCTGCCGCACTTCCTGCACGTGTTCGCCGGCGACGGCTACTCCGCCGGCTACTACAGCTACCTCTGGGCCGACACGCTCAGCGCCGACGCCTACGAGGCGTTCACGGAGAAGGGCGGCCCGTACGACCGCGGCGTCGCCGCCCGGCTCCAGAAGCTCGTCTTCTCCGCTGGGAACACCGTGGATCCCGCGGAGGCCTACCGGGCCTTCCGCGGGCGGGACGCCGATCCGCGCGCCCTCATGCGCCGGCGCGGCTTCCCGGAGTCCGCGGGCGGCGCCGGACAGCACTGATCGCCGCGCCGCAGGTAGTCACCAAGGGTACGGCAACACCTCGGGTGAAGCCCGGCCCGGGAAGGGGCCGCTCCTTCCCGAGGTGCACCACCCGCCCCCGGGAGCGGACGGTCCTCCAGGCGCGCGAGCCGGCGCGCGCGGGGCTCGCGTCCCCGCGGGGCGGCGACGCGGGCGGCGCGTGCGCTCGATGGAACCCGGTCTCGCCTCGAGATGCCGCCGGCCCGGATCGGACGTTGACCCCCGGATCGATCGCTTTCCCCACAGCTTCCCACGGGTTGACGCTCGGTCACCCTTCAGGGAGCGCTGCGCCCGTTGATCGCTCGGTTCACCGTGAGCGAGAGTCTCGCGTCGTTCCAAGTCCTACGCTCACGGGCGGCTCTCCAGGCCGCCGAAGGGATCCCTCGATGCGCATCGGTTCGCTGGCGTTGACGCTCGCCGTGACGTTGGCCCTCGCCTGCAGTCAGGACGTGAAGCCCGGCGCCACGGGCGCTCCCGAGCTGAAGACCTCCGGGAGCGTGCTCCGCGCGGCCCGCCCCGTTCCGGGACGGTACATCGTCCTGCTCCGGGGAGACACCAAGCGGGAGGACGTGGACGTCGAGGCCGACGACCTCGCGCGCGGGCACGGCGCCACGGTGCGCGGGACCTGGCGGTACGCGGTCCGCGGCTTCGTCGCGGAGATGACCGCGGCGCAGGCGGCCGGCATGGCGAAGGACCCGAGGGTGGTGCTCGTCGAGGAGGACGGCGTCGTCTCCATCGTCACGACGCAGACGGGGGCGACCTGGGGCCTCGACCGCATCGACCAGCACACCCTGCCGCTCGACGGCAACTACACCTTCAACGCGGACGGCACGGGCGTGCACGCGTACATCATCGACACCGGCATCCGCACCACGCACACGCAGTTCGGCGGCCGCGCCTCCGGGGCGTTCACGGCCATCGCCGACGGGAACGGCACGAACGACTGCAACGGCCACGGCACGCACGTGTCCGGCACGGTGGGCGGCAGCACCTACGGCGTCGCGAAGAACGTGAC
>DATDDC010000577.1:0-9159 GCA_036523995.1 Anaeromyxobacter sp. | reverse complement strand
CGGGACGGGCGTGATCATGAACATGCCCGTCTCGGTCTGCCACCAGGTGTCCATGATGGGGCAGCGGCCCTTGCCGATGACGCGGTGGTACCACTTCCACGCCTCGGGGTTGATGGGCTCGCCCACCGAGCCGAGGAGGCGCAGCGTGGAGAGGTCGTGCCGGTTCGGCCACGACTCGCCGAAGCGCATGAGCCCGCGGATGGCCGTGGGCGCCGTGTAGAGCATGGTGATGCCGTACTTCTCCACGAGCGACCACCAGCGGTTCGGATACGGGTAGGTCGGCGCGCCCTCGTACATGAACGTGGTCGCGCCGAGGAGCAGCGGCCCGTACACGATGTAGCTGTGCCCGGTCACCCAGCCCGGATCGGCCGCGCACCACCAGCGGTCCTCGTCCCTCAGGTCGAAGACGTACTTGAGGGTCGCGTGGATGCCGACCTGGTAGCCGCCGTGGCAGTGCTGGATCGCCTTGGGCTTACCGGTGGTGCCCGAGGTGTAGAGGATGTAGAGCGGGTCGGTGGACTCCATCACCTCGGTCGGGCACTGGCTCGTGGCGAGGGGGAGCTTCATGAGCTCGTGGTACCAGTAGTCGCGCCCCGGCTCCATGCGGACCTCGTGCTGGGTCCGCTGCACGACGATGACGGTCTCCACCGTGGGGCAGCGCCGCACGGCGTCGTCCACCGTCTTCTTGAGCTCCACGATCTTGCCGTTCATGAAGCCGCCGTCGGCGGTCACCACCACCTTCGACTCGGAGTCCTCGATGCGCCCCTGGAGCGCGTCGACGGAGAAGCCGCCGTAGACCACCGAGTGGATGGCGCCGATCTTGGCCGAGGCCAGCATGGCGATGACGATCTCGGGGATGCGCGGCATGTAGATGGTGACGCGGTCCCCCTTCTTCACGCCCATGGCCTTGAGGACGTTCGCGAACTTGGAGACGTCGCGGTTCAGGGCGAAGTACGAGTAGGTGCGGGCCGGCTCGTTCTTCTCGCCCACCCACACGAGCGCGAGCTTGTTCCGGCGCCAGGTGCGCTGGTGGCGGTCGAGGCAGTTGTGGACGATGTTCGTCTGCCCGCCCTTGAACCACTTGAAGAAGGGCTTCTGGGAGGCGTCGACGACCTCGTCCCACTCCCGGTACCACTCCAGCTCCTGCGCCTCTGCGGCCCAGAAGGCCAGCGGCTCCTCCAGGGCGCGCCGCGCCACCGCGTCCCAGTCCTTCACGCGGGCCTGCGCCAGGATCTCGTCCGAGGGGTGGAACACCTCGCCCGACAGCTTCCCGTTCTTGTGTGCTCCGTTCTTCTGGGTCATGTGCCCATCTCCCTTGTCACATCACGAACGCGAGCCGGTCCTCGGGCGTCCGGCAGTCCATGTCGATGCCGCGATCGCGGTGGTCGGCGATCTCGGCGGCCGTCCCGACGGCGCGACCGTAGAGGAAGAGCAGGAACCCGATCTCCTGCACCTGGCGCAGGCTGATCCGTCCCTCGCGGAGGTCCTTCCAGACGAGCTTCAGCGTGATGACGGCGATCACCGCGTCGACGTTCACGCAGAAGACGTTCTTCGTGACGCCCTCCGCGAAGAGCTCGTGGACGAGGTGGTGGTAGAAGTCGAGGAAGACGTTCGTGATGCCCTGCTGCTCGAGCAGGCCGCGCACGAACTGCTCCCGCGGATCGACGTTCACGTCCTGGCCGCGGAACACCGGGTGGTTGATGCAGGGGATGGGCTTGGCCGCGCCCTCCCGCGACTCCTTGCTCCTCTGGCGCTGCGCGCCGTAGGCCCGGGCGGTGCGGTTGGCGAGCGCCTGGAGGTCGATGCCGTGATCGCGCCGGCCGGGATCGTCGAGCGGCACGCCCTGGAAGGTCTCGAGCAGGAACTGCACCGCCTCGAGGCCGTTCCCGCCGTGTGCGCGCCCGGTGTTGGAGAGGAAGCCGACGTACGCCATGGAGATGTCGTTCCGCGCCGAGACGGACTCCTTCGCTCCCTTGGCCGAGAGCGTGCCCGGGCCGTTCGTGACCGAGAGGCCGACCACGGTCCGGAACTCCATCCGCTCCTGCGCGTCGGGGGCGCGGCCGAAGAGGATCTTGAAGGCGTTGTCGGTGAAGCTCGAGGCGAGGCTCGAGGGCTTTCCCGCCGCGAGCTTCTTCCAGTGCGGGTTCCGCGAGCGGTCCAGGACCGAGCACGACACGACCTGGGCGATGCACCAGAGGTAGGCGAAGGCGTCCTCCACCACCCGCCGCGTCATGCGCTTCTCCAGCATGGGCTTCCAGAAGAGCGAGACGCCCAGGGCCGCGAGCCAGAGCTCGTGGCCGTGGCGGAGCGCGAGCTTCTCGCGCTCGGCGAGGGCGACGACGTGCTGGGCCAGGCGGAGGACCACGCAGCGCTTCGTGCTCCTCTTCACGAGCGCGAGGAGCTGCGGCGAGGCGGCGGACGGCTCCGGCCCCTCCGCGGCGAGGAAGTGCTCGCGGGCGTACGCGTCGAGCTCCTGCGGGAACGCCGCCCCCTCCTCGAGGCCGAGCTCGCGGATGCCGTCGATGAGGAGCCGGGCCAGCTCCCGCGAGCGCGAGAGCACCGGCTCGTCGCCCACGATGGCGAGGCGCGAGGCGAGGTAGGCGTTGGGGAGCGCGCCGTTCTCCCGCGCCACGTCGATGGCCTCGAGCCGGCGCTCGTCGGTGGCGAGGAAGAGGTTGAGGAGGACGTTCAGCGTCTCGAGGTCCTCCGGGCCGGCCATGACCTTCGCCAGCGCGAAGTGGACGTTCTCCTCGAGGAGCCGCTGCGACATGTCGAGCACGGTCTTCCCGTGCAGCTCGGCGATCTGCGTCTTCCGCCCGATGCGCGAGGCGCCGGAGCGGTCGGCCATGTTCTGGCGGAGGTAGTGCGCGCCCACCTCCTTCGTGATGGCGGTGATCTGCCGGTCGTAGGGCGGCAGCGCCGGCACCACCGGCACCGCCAGCTCCGCGGGGAGGGAGAGGACGCCGTCCGCCAGCCAGGGCTTGAGGGAGAGGTCGCCCGTCGTCTCGAAGTCGGGCGCCTCGCCCATCTTCTCGAACACGGCGCGCACCGCCTCGGGCACGAACTGGATGGACGACACGCGCACGCCGCGCCGGCCCACGAGCCGCGTCTCGGGATCGAACACCGGCACGCCGAAGTAGTCGTCGAACCAGCGCTCCTTCGACTCGGCGTCCTCGCCGTTCCCGGCGAGCGCGCCGGCGTGGCCGCAGGTGCGGGTGACCTCCTTCCGCCACCGGCCCGTGACGCAGCACACGATGGGCTTGGTGAACCCGAACCTCCGTTCCAGGACGAAGTCGAGGGCGATGCGCTCGTAGTAGCCGCCCGGCTCCACGTACAGCACCACCGCCTTGGTGCGCGGATCGTTCTGCGCCGCCCAGAGGAACTCCGGGAGCGCGAAGTGGATGTAGACGTCCTTCCCCGAGGAGACCGCCGTGGAGATGCCGAACCCCGCGGTGCGCAGGTACTCGGCCATGGTGGTGGTGAAGTTGCCCGAGTTGGAGTGGATGGCGATGGAGCCCTTCTTGAGCGTCTCCTCCGGGCGATCTCCGCCCAGGCTGCCGCCGATGCGCACGCGGTCCCATGCGTTCGCGACGCCGAGGCTGTTGGCGCCGATGACGTCGACGCCCGCCTCCTGGCAGAGGGCCCGCACCGCGGCGGAATCCTTCGCCGGGACCTTCTCGGTGACGATGACGATGCGCCTCAGATCCTCGTTCTCGCGGATGAGCTCCGAGACCGCCTGCGCCACCCCGAGCGGCGGGAGGTACACGACGCCGACGTCGAAGGGGTGCCCCTCCGCCAGCACCTCCTTCACGCTGCGGTACACCGGGACGTCGCCGAGCTTCGTCTGGAGGACGCCGCGGCGGCCGTACTGCACCCCGGCGACGACGTTCCCGCCGCTGTACTCGTGCGAGACCGGCGTCACGCCCCGGCTCTCGCTCCCGAGGATGTTGATGACGCAGACCCTCGACTCCTTCGTGGCGAGCTCCTCGAGCGAGTGGACGCCGACGAACCAGGGGAACGGCTTCGTGACTTGCTTTCTCACGCCGCCACCCCCTCGGCGCCGGCGACGCCGCGGCCCGCGAGCCAGGCGTCGCGGCCCTCCGCCCGCCACCACGCGTCGACGCGCCGGGCGTACTCGATGACGGCGATCATCGAGGTGTCGAAGCCGAACATCCGGTAGGGGAGCCGCAGGCCGTCGAGGATGTCCTTCGCGTAGAACATCCCCTTCACCAGGTTCGGCCCGCCGCGCCCGATCACGGTGTAGACGGGCGGGACCTGGCCGGTCCGCCCCACGTGATCGCGCAGGGCGTCGAAGATGCCCTTGAACGTGACCAGGATGTCGGTGTTGTTCGCCTTGCCGCCGATGACGAGCAGCACGCTGGCGCGGTCGATCCAGTGCCGGAAGACGATCGAGGCGATCTCGTACATCTTCTCGTAGGGCGGGTTCCCGCCGAAGTCGGAGGAGAAGATGGCCGCCGGCCCGAGCGTCTCGGTGGCGGCGCTGCTCGCGCCGCCGCCGAACATGAACGGCACGATGGTGCCCCGGGGCGACAGCTCCAGGACGTCGCTCTGCCCCTGGTGCGTGCGGAGCTTGTTCACGTCCGCCTCGAAGGCGGTGGACTCCGACTGGAAGATCGCCGGCGGCAGCTCGAGCCGCTTCCAGGCGGGGTTGTCCTGGTCGAACTCCGCCTTGACGTCGCAGGCGATCGGGAAGAGGCGCGCCCCGTCGCGGCACACGCGGATGGGATTGATCTCCACGGTGGTGAGGCCGAAGGCCGCGTAGAGGTCCCAGAGCTTGGGGAGGTGCTGCACGAGGGGCGAGATGAACTCCTCCGGGCACCCCGTGGCGATGAGGGCGTTCGTGATCTCGAACGAGCTGATGCCGAGGAAGGGATCGATCTCGACGACCTGCTTCTGCTCCGGGGCGACGCCCTCGATGTCCACGCCGCCGCGCGGGCTGATGGTGAAGACGGGCGCGCGGCTCGCCGTGGAGGCGTCGATGGAGAAGTAGATCTCGATCTCCGAGGGGATGAACGCCTCGAAGGTGACGCCGTTCGCGGTGACGATGCGCGAGCCGTAGCGGTGGGTGGCGAAGTACAGCTCCTTCTTGGCGACGAGCGCGTCGCGAAGGTCGTCCACCACGCGCACCAGGCCGGCCTTGCCCTTCTTGCCCACGCCCCCGTGGAAGACCGGCTTCACCACGATCTTCCCGTGGCGGTCCAGGAAGGCCTGGATCTCGTCGTTGGTCGCGTTCGGCCCGAGCGACTCCGCGAAGGGGAAGTCCACGAGGGAGAGGAGCCGCGAACCGAATCGAAGTCCCGACAGCTGCACGTCGCACCTCCGGAGGACGGCGTCGTGCCGTCCGAGCCGGGCCATCGTGCGACGGCGCGGCCAATCAGGGCCAATCGATTCTCTTTACTCGAGGCATCAGGTTCCCTGATGGGCCGTGCAGGGGGACCCGCGCGTCATGCGGCGCGTCGCTTGCGGTCCATGAGCTGGAGGATCATGGGCGTGAAGATGAGCTGCATGGCGAGCTCCATCTTCCCGCCCGGCACGACGATGCAGTTCGGGCGCGACATGAAGGAGTCGTGGAGCATGGAGAGCAGGTAGGGGAAGTCGATCCCCCTGGGATTGCGGAAGCGGATGACGAGGAAGCTCTCGTCCGCCGTGGGGATGAAGCGCGCGATGAAGGGGTTCGAGGTGTCGACCGTGGGCACGCGCTGGAAGTTCACGTGCGTGCGCGAGAACTGCGGGCAGATGTAGTGCACGTAGTCCGGCATGCGGCGGAGGATGGTCTCCACCACCGCCTCCGTGGAGTAGCTCCGCAGCGATCGGTCGCGCACGATCTTCTGGATCCACTCCAGGTTGAGGATGGGCACGACGCCCACGAGCAGGTCCGCATGCCGCGCCACGTCGACGCCGTCCGCCACCACGCCCCCGTGCAGGCCCTCGTAGTAGAGGACGTCCGTGTCCGGGGGCATCTCTTGCCACGGCGTGAACGTCCCCGGCGGCTGCTGGCAGGACTCCGCCTCGATCTCGTCGTGGAGGTAGCGGCGGACGCGCCCCCGGCCGGTGGCGCCGTAGCCCTCGAACAGCTCCTCCAGCTCCCGGAAGAGGTTCGCGTCGGGGCCGAAGTGCGAGAGCGTCCGGCCCGCCTCCTGGGCCTCGGCGATCTTGCGGCGCATCTCGGCGCGGTCGTAGCGGTGGAAGGCGTCGCCCTCCACCATGGCGGCGTCGATCTTCTCGCGGCGGAAGATGTGCTGGAAGGTCTTCGTGACGGTGGTGGTTCCGGCGCCCGACGAGCCGGTGATGGCGATGATGGGGTGGCGCGCGGACAAGGGCTCCTCCTTCAGGACTCGCGCAGGAGCGAGCGGACGTTGAAGAGCGGGTTCGTGTAGGGCAGGTCGAGGCCCTCGTCGTGGGCCGCGTGGTAGGAGGCGAGCCGCTCCACCTCGCGCCGCGAGCCCAGGAACGCGGGTGACTGCTCGCGCAGGGAGGCGGGCACGACGTCGAGGAGCCGCTTCCGGCCGGTGGAGGCGGCGCCTCCCGCCTGCTCCAGGAGGAGCGCCAGCGGGGCCGCCTCGTGGAGGAGGGCGAGCCCGCCGCCCGGGCCGGGGTCGCCCGTCTCGCGGGGGCAGAGGAGCGCGCCGCCGCGCAGGAGGACCCGGTGCGCCTCGGCCACGAGCGAGCCGGACCACCTCGTGTCGAAGTCGGCCCCGCGCGGCCCTCCCCGGCCGGCGGCGCACTCCTCGACGTACCGCCGCACCGGCGGGTCCCAGGATCGCTCCTGCGACCCCGCCACGGCGAGCGCCCGGCCCTCCTCCGGGATCCGCATCGCAGGATGCGTGAGGAAGAGCTCGCCGGACCACGGGTCGAGCGTGAAGCCGTGGACGCCGCGGCCGGTGGTGAGCACGAGGACCGTGGAGGGGCCGTAGCTCGCGAACCCGGCGCAGACCTGGCGCGCGCCCGGCTGGAGGAAGGCCTCGACGCCGGCGGCGCCCGCGCCCGCGGGGAGCTCCAGGACGGAGAAGATCGTGCCCGCAGTGAAGTTCGCGTCTAGGCTCGAGGCGCCCTCGAGGGGATCGCAGACGAGCAGGTGCTTCCCGAGCGGAGCGTGGCCGACGAACCGGTGCGGCGCGTCCAGCTCCCCGGAGGCGAGGGCCGCCACCCGCCCTCCCCGCTCGCACGCGCGGACGAGGAGATCGTTCGCGAGGGCGCCCGGCTTCGGACGTTTCGCGGACCCTCCATCGGGCCCGCCCCGCGCGAGCAGATTGGAGATCTCCCTCACCGCCGCGGCGAGGTCCACGACGAGGAGGCCGAGCCCTCCGCTCGCTTCGGGCGCGCGACGCCGCTCCTCGACGAGGAACTTCTCGAGCGTGGTGCGGCCCGTCGCGGCGGCGTGGGTCATTGGGCGCGCGTGTGTATGGTGTAGCGCACGCGCCGGCCCTCGATCTCCTGGCGCACGAGCTCGAAGGTGGGCTCCACGGCGGGGCGCTGCACGAGGAAGGAGAGGCGGACGGTCTCCCAGCCGCGCGTCGCGTCGAAGGCGTTCACCTTCACGTACCGGTCGGGGAAGGCCCCGCGGCACGCCTTCACCTCCTCCATCACGCTGGCCGGGTCCGCGGCGTCGAAGCGAGGCGGGCCCCACATGTCCCAGTAGACGTTGTGGGGGTGGGGATCGTCCGTGTGCTCGACCGAGATGGCCCAGCCCCGGCCCAGCGCATAGGCGAGCTGCCGGAGGATCTGCTCGTCGGTGAGGTCCGGAAGATGGGAGAAGGTTCCCTGGGTCACTCGCATGATCGCTCCTAGGCGGCGCTCGGCGTCGGCAGGTGGTCCACGCCGTCCATCGACTCGTAGTCGAAGGCGACGTCCTTCCAGGTCTCCAGCGCCGCGCGGAGCGGCGCGCAGCCCTTGGCCGCGTCGGAGAGGATGCGCGGGCCCTCGGAGAGGACATCGCGCCCCTCGTTCCGCGCGAGCACCAGGGCCTCGAGCGCGACGCGGTTCGCCGTCGCCCCGGCCTGGACGCCCATGGGATGGCCGACGGTGCCGCCGCCGAACTGCAGCACCACGTCGTCGCCGAAGTACGAGAGGAGCTGGTGCATCTGACCGACGTGGATGCCGCCCGAGGCCACGGGCATCACCTTGCGCAGGCCGCCCCAGTCCTGATCGAAGAAGAGGCCGCGCTCGGGGTTCCTGGGCGTGGCCGGCTCGCGGAGGAGGTCGTAGACGCCCGCGGTGACGTTCGGGTCGGCGTCGAGCTTCCCCACCACCGTGCCGGCGTGGATGTGGTCGACGCCGGCCAGGCGCATCCACTTCGCGATCACGCGGAAGGCCACGCCGTGGGAGCGCTGCCGCGTGTAGGTGGCGTGGCCGGCGCGGTGGAGGTGGAGGAGGACGTCGTTCTTCCTCGCCCAGCGCGCCATGGACTGGATGGCCGGATACCCGACGACGAGGTCGATCATCACGATGCAGGAGCCGAGGTCCTTCGCGAAGTCGGCGCGCTCGTACATGTCCTCCATCGTGCCGGCGGTGACGTTGAGGTAGTGGCCCTTCACCTCGCCCGTCGCCGCCGCCGCCCGGTTCACGGCCTCCATGGCGAAGAGGTAGCGGTCGCGCCAGTGCATGAACGCCTGCGAGCCGATGTTCTCGTCGTCCTTCAGGAAGTCGAGCCCGCCCCGCAGCCCCTCGAGGACGACGCGGCCGTAGTTCTTCCCGGAGAGGCCGAGCTTCGGCTTCACCGTGGCGCCGAGGAGGGGGCGGCCGAACTTGTCGAGCCGCTCGCGCTCCACCACGATGCCGGCGGGCGGCCCGTCGAACGTCCTCACGTAGGCGAGGGGGAGCCGCATGTCCTCGAGGCGGAGCGCCCGGAGGGCCTTGAAGCCGAAGACGTTGCCGACGATCGACGCGGCCAGGTTCGCGATGGCGCCCGGCTCGAAGAGGTCGAGGTCGTACGCGATCCAGGCGAACCACTGCTGCGGCGTCGCCGTCCCCGGCCCCGTGCCCGGCACGGCCTCCACCCGGTAGGCCTTGGCGCGGTAGGCGTCGCTCGCGGTGAGGCGGTCCGTCCAGACCACCGTCCACGTCGCCGTCGAGGACTCGCCCGCCACCGCGGCGGCGGCCTCCTCGGGCTCGACGCCGTCCTGCGGCGTCACGCGGAAG
>DATDDC010000576.1:0-6880 GCA_036523995.1 Anaeromyxobacter sp. | reverse complement strand
CGCGCTCGAGGCGCTCCTGCAGGAGGATCCTCGGCTCTCCGAGGCCCGGGGCGCGCTCCTCGCGCTCTCCCAGCCGGCGCGCGAGGCCCCGGCGCGGGATCCCCGGGCCTCCCGCGCGGCGCGTCCGGCGGCGCTCCGGCCGTGATATAAGCCCTCGCTCTCATGCGAATCCTCGTCGTCGGCTCCGGCGGCCGCGAGCACGCCCTGGCCTGGAAGATCTCGAGGAGCCCGCTCCTGGGCGCCCTCTTCGCCGCGCCTGGGAACCCGGGCATGGGCGCGGTGGCGACGCTCGTCCCGCTCGAGGCGAAGGACACCGAGGGCATCGCGCGCTGGGCACGCGAGAGCCGCATCGACCTCGTCGTGGTCGGCCCGGAGGCGCCGCTCGTGGCGGGCCTCGTGGACCGGCTCGAGAAGGAGGGCGTGCCCGCCTTCGGACCCCGCGCCGCCGCGGCGGAGATCGAGGGCTCGAAGGCGTTCGCGAAGGACGTCATGGCGGCGGCGGGCATCCCCACCGCGGAGTACGCGGCCTTCACCGACCTCGCCCCCGCCGTCGCCTACGCGAGGGCCCGCGCCGGGAGGGTCGTCGTGAAGGCGGACGGCCTCGCGGCGGGGAAGGGCGTCGTGGTCTGCTCCGACGCCGGCGAGGCGGAGGCGGCGCTGCGCGCGATGCTGGTCGAGAAGGCGCACGGGGCGGCGGGGGCCAGGGTCGTCGTCGAGGAGCGGCTCGAGGGCCCCGAGGCGAGCTGCATCTGCTTCACCGACGGTGAGCGGGTGCGGCTCCTGGCGGCGGCCCAGGACCACAAGCGCATCTTCGACGGCGACCGCGGGCCGAACACGGGGGGCATGGGCGCGTTCTCGCCGACGCCGAGCGTCACGCCGGAGGTGGCGGCGCTCGTGGAGCGGGACGTCCTCCTCCCCGCCGTGCGCGAGCTGGCGCGCCGGGGCCGGCCGTTCCGCGGCGCGCTCTACGCCGGCCTCATGCTGACGCCGAAGGGTCCGCGCGTCCTCGAGTTCAACGCGCGCCTCGGCGATCCCGAGACGCAGCCCATCCTCATGCGCATGACGAGCGACATCGTGCCGGCGCTCCTCGCCTCCGCGCGGGGCGATCTCTCGGCGACCGCGCTCGACTTCGACGCGCGCGCCGCGGTCGGCGTCGTCCTCGCCGCCGAGGGCTATCCGGGCAAGCCGGCGGCCGGCGACGCGATCTCGGGGCTCGAGGGCCCGTTCCCCGAGGGCGTGCAGGTGTTCCACGCGGGGACGTCGCGCCGCCCGGGCGGCGAGGTCGTGACGAGCGGCGGCCGGGTGCTCACGGTCTGCGCCCTGGGAGCCGGGCTCGACGACGCGGCTCGCCGGGCGTACGCGGCGGCTTCCCGGATCTCCTTCCGCGGCATGCAGCTCAGGAAGGACATAGGAAAGAGGCCATGAGCGCACCGAAGGTCCTCATCCTCATGGGCTCCGATTCCGACTGGGAGGTCATGTCGGAGGCGAAGAAGGCGCTCGACGACCTCGGCGTCGCGTCGGAGGTGCACGTCTCCTCGGCGCACCGCACCCCGGGGCGCACCGCCGAGCTGGCGCGGGAGGCGGCGGGGCGCGGGATCCAGGTGCTCGTCTGCGGCGCCGGCGCCGCCGCCCACCTCGCGGGCGTCTGCGCCGCCGAGACGGAGCTGCCGGTCCTCGGCGTGCCGCTCGCCTCGAGCGACCTGCAGGGGCTCGACGCGCTCCTCGCCACCGCGCAGATGCCCGCCGGCGTGCCGGTGGGGACCCTCGCCATCGGGAAGGCCGGCGCGCGCAACGCGGGGCTCCTGGCCGCGCGCATCGTGGCCCGCTCGGACGCGCAGGTGGCCGAGCGCGTGCGGGCCCAGCGCAGGAAGATGGCCGACGAGGTCGAGGCGAAGGACGCCGCGCTCCAGAAGAAGCTCGGCGCGCAGCGGGGGTAGGCGCGGCAGGGAGGGGCATGTCGCTCTTCGACCGGTACCTCGCGAAGGAGATCCTCCTCCCCTTCGGCGCGGGTGTCGTCTTCCTCACGCAGATCCTGCTCGCCACGCAGCTCCTCGCGCAGGCGGACATCCTCTTCGGCTCGGGCGTCTCCCCCATCGACCTCCTCGCCGTCGTGGCGAACCTCCTGCCGCACATGCTCGGCTACGTCCTGCCCATCGCCTTCCTGCTCGGCGCGGTCATCGGGATCGGCCGGCTCTCCGAGGACCGCGAGGTGATCGCGCTCGGCGCGGCCGGGGTCTCGCCGGTCCGGCTCGTCCGCGTGCCGCTCGCCATCGGGATCGCCACGGCCGCGCTCGGGCTGTGGCTCTCGCTCTCGCTCGAGCCGGCGGCGCTGGCCGCGGCGCGGGAGCGCCTGAACGACATCGTGAAGCGGAACGTGATGAGCGACGTCCACCCCGGGACCTTCTACGACCAGATCCCCGGGTACACGCTCTACGCCGAGCGCGTGCGGGGCGGCCGCTGGGAGAACGTGCTCATCAGCGACCACTCGAATCCGGCCGCGCCGGTGCTGGCCCTCGCCGCCACGGGCGGGCTCGAGCCGGTGGGTCTGGGCGAGGAGATGCAGCTCGTCCTCGGGAAGGGGGAGCTGCACCGCGAGGACGCCGCCTCGAACGAGTACGCCACGGCCCTGTTCGATCGGGCCGCGCTGGTGATCGGCCTCGGCACCGCGCTCACCGACCGCAACGTGCTGGCGCGGAGCGTGCGCGAGATGTCCGCCTCGGCCATGGAGGCCCGGATCCGCGAGGCGCGGGCGAAGGGCGAGGTCGACGAGGTCCGCCGCTTCCAGGGATACCTGCACCGGCGGCTCGCCCAGCCGCTCGCGCTCATCCCCTTCGCGCTGCTCGCGGTTCCCCTGGGGGCCTCGCGCCGGGTGGGGCGCGCCTTCGCGGTGACCGCGACCCTGCTCGCGGTCGTCGCGCACTACGTGCTGCTCCGGGGCGGGGAGGTGCTCGCGCAGAAGGGCGCCCTTCCCGCCGCGCTGGCGCTGCAGATCCCCACCCTCGTCCTCTCCGCCGTCGCGCTCGCGCTCGTGGCGCTCCAGGCGCGGCGCGGGGTCGGGGCGGTGCGGTGATCCTGTTTCGCTACGCCGCGCGGCGCACCCTCGCGGCCATCTTCGCCGCGCTCGCCGGCGTGGTCGCCATCTACCTCGCGGTGGACTTCGTGGACAACTCCTCCGCGTTCGGCGGCCCCGGCTGGATCCCGGCCGTGCTGGAGCTGTACGCGAACAAGGCCGCCGTGGTGGCGCGCATGGTCGCGCCGGCCTCGATGATCCTCGGCTCGGCCATCGCCGTCTCGACGTTCCGGCGCACCCGCGAGTACACGGCCCTGCGCGCCATGGGGCTCGGGCCCTGGCGCCTCGCCGTGCCGGTCCTGGTCGTGACGCTCGGCCTCGGCATCGCGATGGTCGTGCTCCACGACGTCGTCGGCGTGCGCGCCGAGGAGCGCGCGGACGAGATCGCCTCGCTGCGCTTCGGCCGCGGCGGAGACGAGCGGCGCTACCTGGAGGCGCGCGCCCCCAAGCACTGGTTCCGGGGCGCCGACGGCCGCCGCATCTACAACCTGCGCGGCCACCTCTCCGACGGCGGCTTCGAGCGCGTGACCGTCTTGGAGGTGGACCCCGGCTTCCACCTGCACCGCCGCATCGACGCCGTGCGCATGCATCCGGCCGGCGGCGAGTGGCTCCTCGAGGACGTCGAGGACCGGACGTTCCTCCCCGACGGCAACGTGTCGCTCGAGACGGCGAAGGCGCGCCGCTACCGCTTCGACGAGCCCCCCGAGGCCTTCTCCATCGTGCCCGGCAGGCCGTCGCAGATGCGCTGGACGACGCTGCTCCGCCAGATCGCCGTCCGCCGCGCCCTGGGCCTGCCCGTGAACGAGTTCCTGCTCGAGCGCTACAACCGGCTCGCCTATCCCTTCGCCGGCGTCGCCGGCGCCCTCGTCGCCGTCGCGCTCGCCCTGCGCCGGAACCGCAAGGGCCACATCTCCTCCGCGCTCGTCGAGTCCGTCGGCGTGTCGCTCCTGTTCTGGGGCGCCCAGGGCGTCTCGTGGGCGCTCGGCCTCTCCGGCCAGGTCCCGCCCTGGATCGCGGCGTGGGCGCCGAACGTCGTCTTCCTCGCGGCGGGGGCGTGGGGGGTGAGGAGGACGGGGTAGGGGCGGGGAATCGCGGTTTCGAAGGCTACTCGTGATCACGAGCCGGACGCGGCGGCGAGAGCATGGGAGCGCGCGGAGCGGTTTCTCGGGTGAAGCGGCGGAGCTCGGGGGCCCGGACGATCGCCGGTGCCGCCGGATCACGATTTCAGCCGAATCCAACGTCCGGTGGAGGCTCGAGGTGAGCCGCTGGGTCGCGCCCCCGCGGCCCGGTTCGCGGGCGGTGGCGGCCGGAACCGGGCCCGAGGAGCGCAGTCGAGGGCAGCAGCTCTAGTGCCCGTCGTCGTCCACCCCGTCCTCGTCGTCGTCGCGCTCGAACCGCAGGTTCGCGAGCATGTTCGCCTCGATGGCGGCGCGGTTGGCGTCGACGGTGGGGTCGAGCGGGGTGCCGTCGGCGGCGGTGAACCAGCTCTTCACCTCCAGCACGAGCGTGACGTTCGCGGACGGGCCGGCGTGGTCCACCACGAGGCGCGTCTCGAGCTCCTGCTTCGCGATGATCGAGGTCGCGAAGGTGAAGGGCGTCCCGGCGAGTGTACCCTCCACGATGATCGAGGAAGCTCCCATGTCGGCGACCGGCGTGCCGGCCATGGCCCCGGTCACCGGTGCGATCCGGATCTCCAGCTCGCCGAACACGCCTTCCGGAACGTCGGCGTCGAAGACGTGCGTCACCTTGCCGGTGAGGGCGGGGCCGCTCACGTCGACGACGAGGGGACCGATCTCCGCCTCGCCCTCGTCGTCGTCGCCGCCGTCGTCGTGCGACGCCGCGGTCATCATGGGGACGGCGGCCTCCGCCTCCCCTTCCAGCTCGAGCTTCTGGACGAGCACGCGGACGCGATCCACCGAGATGCCGCCGCCGACGTCGACGGACGCGACGGTGGGTGTGCCGGCGGCACCGCGGGCGCTCACGCCGAGCTTTCCGGTGCCCTTGCTGTTGCAGGCGAGGGCGGCGAGGACCGAGGCGAGGATCACTGTGAGTCGAAGGGCAGGCATGGACTTCTCCTTTCGTGCCCCCACGTCCCGCGCGTCGCCTGGAAGCAGCAGGGACCAGGCCGCGCCGAACGCGCTGGGAGACGATTGACATCGCGGCGGCGCGCGGCGCACCGGGCAGTTGGGGAGCAGCGTTCGCTTGCCCTGTGGGCGCAGGTGGGCGCTGCCGCTTCCTCGAGCACAGCCGTCCCCTCGGAGGGTCGCGAAGGGCACCGCCTCCCGCGCCGCCTCGCGGCGGCGGCCGCCCTCACCGCCTCCGCGCCCGGAGGAGCCTCCGGTACGCGGCGAGGGTCGTCCGCGCCGTGTTCTCCCAGCGGAACCGCCTCGCCCGCCCGCGCGCCGCGGCCACGCGGAGCTGCGACTGCTCGCGGTCGTCGAGCGCGTCGCGGATGGCGCGCGCGAAGCTCTCCGCGTCCAGCGGATCCGCGTACCGCACCGTCTCCCCGCCCACCTCGCGCAGCGCGGGGATGTCGCTCGCCACCGCCGGCGCGCCCGCGGCCATGGCCTCGGCGAGGGGCAGGCCGAAGCCCTCGTGGAGCGACGGAATGACGAAGCAGGTGGCGCCGGCGTAGAGCGAGGCGAGCTCCTCGTCGCCGACGGTGCCGAGGAGCTTCACGTGCGGCGCGAGATCGCCGAGCGGCAGGGACTGCGTCCACGCCTGCCGCCCCGCCACCACGAGGGCGAGGTCGCGGCCCTCGCGGCGCAGCATGCGCAGCGCCTCGAGGAGGACGGGGAGGTTCTTGCGCGGCTCGAGCGTGCCGACCGCGAGGAGGTACGGCGCCCGCGGCCCCTCCCGCGCGCGGGCCTCGAAGAAGAGCGGGTCGACGCCGTTCGGCGTCACGACGATGCGGTCGCGCGGCGCTCCGGCGGAGCGCACCAGGTCCTCGCGCGCGGCCTCGGACACCGTGAAGATGACGCCCGCCCTCGCGAACGCCTGCGGGTAGAGCGGCTTCACGTACCAGCGCGCCAGCGCGTCCATGGCGTCGGGGTGGAGCCAGGGCGTCGCGTCGTGGAGCGTCATCGCCGAGGGGCCGCGCCACAGCACCGGCGTGGGCGAGGCGAGCGTGTGGAGGAGATCCACCTTGGCGCGGGACGCGGCCCACGGCAGCCACCCCTGATCGAGCGGGACGCGGCCGAGGATCTGCGTCTCGTGGCGCTCGACGTCGAGGGCGGCGAGCGCGGGTGGAAGCTCCGATCGCACGAAGAGGACGACCTCCCCGGGCGCGAGCTGCACGAGCGCGCGGATGAGCTCGACGGCGTGACGCTCGATCCCGGCCAGCCGATCGGTGCGCAGCCAGGTCGCGTCTACCCCGAAGCGCGAGGGAGCCACGGTGCGCGCATCCTCCCCCGCCCCGCAGGGGGCGACAAGGCGAATGCGCGCACGGCCCGCACCCGGGTAGATTTCGCGAGTGGATCCCGCGATGGAAAGCCGCGTGCGCTCTGTGGCCGAGGTGCTCCGCCGGGGCGGCGTCGTGGCCTACCCCACGGAGACCTTCTACGGTCTCGGCGCCCTGGCGCGAGACGCGGCGGCGGTCGGGCGTCTGATCGCCCTGAAGGGCCGCCAGGAGGGAAAGCCGCTGCCGCTCGTCGCGGGGAGCCGCGCCCAGGTGGACGAGGTCGCCGAGCTGGAGGGCGCCGCGGCGCGCCTCGCCGACGCGTTCTGGCCGGGGCCGCTCACGCTCGTCCTGCCGGCGCGCGCCGGCCTGCCGCGGGAGATCGCCGCCGGGACGGGCACCGTCGGCGTGCG
>DATDDC010000575.1:0-9455 GCA_036523995.1 Anaeromyxobacter sp. | reverse complement strand
TGGCCCAGACCGAGCCGCCCGCGCCCCCGCCCCGGAAGAAGGGCGGCGGGCTCCTCGACTTCGAGTCGAACGACAAGGCGCTCGACGAGGCGCTCGGGAGCAAGAGCGCCACCGGCAGCCGTTCCGTCTACGTCCCGCCCGCTCGCGCCGGCGGCGGCAGCGTTCCGGACAAGGTGCCGCCGAGCGAGATCAACGCCGCGGTTGCGGCGCGCATCGACGCGCTCCGGCGCTGCGTCTCCGAGCAGAAGGCGCGCGAGCCCGACGCCTCCGGGACGCTCAGGATGCGCTGGCTCATCCAGGGCGACGGAAGCGTCTCGGACGTGAAGTGCCTCACCACCCAGTACGCGCAGGGCGCGTTCGCACAGTGCATCGCCGGTGTCGTGAAGGGGATCAAGTTCCCGCGCTCGGGCACGAGCGGGCAGGAAGTCACCTTCCCCTTCAACTTCTAGCCACGGGGCCAACCGTGACCTTCGAGCCGAAGCGCGCGCCGGCGGCGCTCGGGTTTCGCCCGCTCGAGCGGCTGGGCATCACCGAGCTCGAGGCGCTCCGCCTCCTCTTCCGGGGCGGCTCGGTCATCGACTGGCGGCGCCTCGACTTCGAGACGCGCGAGCAGGTGGCGCGCTTCCTCGCGCTGAACCTGTTCGACCTCGAGGATCCCAAGGACGACCGGCGCGTCCGATCCGTGTTGGGGCAGGCCGTCGAGTACCTCCGCAGCGAGTTCGGCTACCGCGTGGCCTCGCCGGTCGCCCAGCCCGACGACGTGTGCGATCTGCTCCTGCTGGCCTCGGGCGCGATCGAGCCGAAGAAGTACCGCCGCATCGCCTGCGTGGTGCTGAAGGTGATGCACGTCATCCACCACCTCGAGGCGCGCGAGCTCCTCTTCCGCACGGCCATCCGCGAGGCGGACCTGGCCGAGCGCGTCCACCGCCGCATCACCGGCGAGGCCGAGCGGATGCGCGAGCTCGGGCTGCCCATCCGCGAGTTCCGCGGGAACATGAAGACCCGCTCGTCGCTCGTGACGAAGCTCCTCGCCAAGCGGGAGAACGTCGCGGCCCAGGTCTTCGACCGCGTGCGGTACCGCATCGTCACGGAGCGGGTCGAGCAGATCCCGTCCGTGGTGTGGTACCTGGCGGAGCACCTCTTCCCGTTCAACTACGCGGTGCCCGGCCAGACGCAGAACAGCCTCGTCCGCTTCATGGAGGTCCTGCGGCGGCACCCATCCGGGAGCGACATCGCGGCCGAGCTGCAGCTCCCGGCGGACCTCGAGCGGCGCGATCCTGCCGCACCCCGGAACGAGTTCAGCGGAAGGGACTTCCGGGTGCTGAACTTCGTCGTGGACCTGCCGGTCCGGATCGACGACCTCTTGTCGCCCCTCGATCCCATGGCGGACGAGCTCGGCAGGATCGTATTCTCGCTCGTCGAGTTCCAGGTCGTCGACGAGGCCACCGCCCGCCGCAACGAGGAGGGCGACTCCTCGCACGAGCGCTACAAGCGGCGGCAGCTGAAGCGCGTGCTCCGCCGGCTCTCCCGGGGTCTCGTGGTCCCGAAGAAGGGAGCGACGGGAAAGGGGACGCCATGAAGGAGGCGACGAAGGAGAGCCCGCTGGACCGGGGCCAGGTCGAGCTCCAGGGGACCTGCCAGGTGTGCGGGGCCCGCGGCCGCGTCATCGCCGTCCCCGGTGCGCCCGAGCCGAACGAGCTCTGCCCGCGCTGCGCCATCGAGTACGGCGAGAGCGTGGGCGAGTCCGCCGCGGACGACGAACCATCTTGACGGGGGGACACTCGGCCCGCGGGCGCGCTCGATGGCCACCGTTTCCGGGGCCTCGCGCCCCCCCGATCCCCCCGCTCGCTCGAGATCCGTATCCGCGGCGCAGCCGCGCTCCTCGTTGGGGGCCCCCTGGGGGGCCCGGGGCAGCCTCATCCGGCTGCCCTTCCGCTCGCCTTCGCTCACCCCGCCGCAGCCGCGAACGACACCGAGTCGACGCCGTCCGTCCAGCGCTCGTAGTGCAGGAGCCGCGCGCCGCGGCCGGCCGCGCGCATGGCGGCGTAGATGGGCGCGGCGCCGCACAGGCGGCGGCGCTCGTCGTCGCGGACCGCGTCCTCGTGGAAAGCCTCGGCATCCCCGGAGGCGAGGAGCGCGAGCGTGCGGCGGTCCTCGGCCTCGGCGCGGGCGGCCTCCGCCGCGGTGGGCGGGCGCGGATCGCCGTAGAGCGGGCCCAGGTGCGCGAGGTCGGCGCCGGCGACGAAGCAGGTGCGCCTGCCGCGCGCGGCGCGCGCGAGCGCGTCGAAGAAGCGCGAGGTGAAGCGCGCCGGCTCCTCCAGGTGCGAGAGCGACGAGCAGAGGACGGGGAGCGCCGTGAAGCTCCGGCGGGCCACGTGCTTCAGGACGACGAGCGGCAGCTCGATGGAGTGCTCGCCGTCGTGGAAGCCCTCGGAGCCGAGGGCCTCGGCCTCGCCGAGGTCGCGCACCAGCGAGTCCACCGCCGCCCGGTCCGTCTCGACGACGCCGAGAGGCGTCGCGTAGTGGCGGTGGGTGAGCGTGAAGAGCTGGCTCGGGCCCTCGTGGGCGGTGCCGAAGACGACGAACAGCTCCGCCTCGGCGGAGGCGGCCGCGAGCGCCCGGGCGGCGTGCGAGTACCCCGCCGCCCCGCGCGCGTAGTCGATGTGCGGCGACACGACGAGGCGCGGCGCGCGGGCGTCGGCTCCGTCGACCGCGGCCGCGCGGGAGGAGGGCCGGAGCGAGGAGCCCGGGAGCCGGAGCCACTCGTCCAGCGCCGCGCGGAGCTCGCGGGGATCTTCGGGGTAGACCGAGCCGGCGCAGGACGGGGTGCGGATCACTTCCGGTTCCGCTTGCGGTTCTTCTTGCGCGCCTGGCGCTCCTGCTTCCGCTTCTTCTTGCGCGCCTCGCGGTCCTTGGCGGACTCCGTCGAGATCGCCTCGGGCGCGTAGCCCATGAGCCGCGCCCGCGCCATGGCGCCGGCGGGGGCGGGCGGGGTGTAGCCCTTCGGCAGCCCCATGGCGCGCGCCGCCTGGGCGGGGTCCATCCCGCCGTGCAGCGCCTGCTCGACGGCCGCCGCGTCCTCGCCGAGGACGTCCTCCATGCCCTTGCCCTGGAGCTTGCGGAGCTGCATGAGCTGCTTGACGCCGGGGAGCCGCGCCAGGAGGCCCGGCGCCGAGCCGACCTGCTTCATCACGCCGCGCATGGCGTTGTACTGCTTGAGGAGGTCCTTCACCTCCTTCTCGGCGCGCCCCGAGCCCTTGGCGATGCGCTTCAGGCGCGAGTCGGTGATGGAGTCCGGCCGGCGCCGCTCC
Organism: Anaeromyxobacter sp.; assembly: GCA_036523995.1. GTDB lineage: Bacteria > Myxococcota > Myxococcia > Myxococcales > Anaeromyxobacteraceae > Anaeromyxobacter. The sequence goes on along the minus strand of DATDDC010000575.1, from coordinate 6,144 downwards.
TCGGGCGTCATGGAGTGCACCATGGCGACGATCTTGCCGAGCGCCTTGTCGTCGAACTGGAAGCCCTCGGGCAGCTCGCCGAAGAGCGGGAACTTCTCCATGAGCTCGCCGAGCGGTCCCATCTTCCGGACGAGCTGGATCTGGCTCACGAAGTCGTCGAGCGTGAAGTCGCCCGAGAGGATCTTCTGCGCCTCGGCCTCGGCGGTCTCCTCGTCGACGACCTGCTCGAAGTCCTTGACCAGGCCGACGATGTCGCCGAAGCCGAGGATGCGGGAGGCGAGGCCTTCGGGGCGGAACTCCTCGAGCCGGTCGAGCGCCTCGCCCATGCCCAGGAACTTGATGGGCTTGCCGGTGACCTCCTTGATGGAGAGCGCGGCGCCGCCGCGGGCGTCACCGTCGAGCTTCGTGAGGATGAAGCCGTCGAGCGCGAGGCGCCGGTCGAACTCGGAGGCGGTCTTGACGGCGTCCTGTCCGATCATGGCGTCCGCGACGAGCAGGATGTTCTCCGGCGCGACCGCCTTCTTGATCTCCTCGAGCTCGACCATGAGCTCGTCGTCGATGGCGAGGCGGCCGGCGGTGTCGTAGATGACGACGGCCGCCTTCTCCTTCTCGGCGGCGGCGAGCGCGCGGCGGCACATCTCCGGCGGCGAGATGCCGCCCTCGTGGAAGACGGGAACGCCGAGCTTCTGGCCGAGCACCTGGAGCTGCTCGACCGCCGCGGGCCGGTACACGTCGGCGGCCACGAGGAGCGGCTTCTTCCCGTCCTTGAGGTAGAGGTTCGCGATCTTCCCGGCGGTGGTGGTCTTTCCCGAGCCCTGGAGGCCGACCACCATCACGCCGGTCGGGCGTCCCTTGGGCGCATCGCGCAGCGACGTGTCGACCGGCCCCATGAGGGCCTCGAGCTCGTCGTGGCAGATCTTGATGAAGTGGTCCTGCGGCGCGACGCGGAGGGTGCCCTTCTGCGTCCGTACCTTGGTGTCCACCACCTCGCCGACCGCCTTCTCGCGGACGCGCGCCACGAAGCGCTTCACCACGTCGAAGGCGACGTCGGCCTCGAGCAGGGACACGCGGATGTCGCGGAGGGCGTCGTCCACCACCTCGGGGGTGATCTCGGTCCGCCCCTTGAGCTTGTTCCGGGCGGCCTTGAAGCCTTTGGAGACGGTCTCGAGCACGCGTGGGCCTTCCCTGGAGGAGCCGCGCTTATAACACGGCCATGTTAAGGTTTCCGCCATGGACGACGGGCCGCGCTTCTTCACGATCGAGGAGGCCAACGAGCTCGTCTCGTCGCTCGAGATCGAGTTCGGGCGCATCGCGCGGGCCCGCGCGGAGCTCGCGCCCCTCATCGAGGCGCTCGGCGGCGCCGAGGCGTCCGTGGCCATCCTGCACGACGGCGAGGTCGCTCCGCCCGGCCGGGAGCCCGCGGCGGAGCGGCTCCGCCGGCTCGCGGCCGAGATCACCGAGTCGGTGGAGCGCGTGAACGAGCTCGGCTGCCTGGTGAAGGACGTCGAGCTCGGCCTCGTCGACTTCTACGCCTTGCAGGACGGCGAGCCGGTGCTCCTCTGCTGGCAGTTCGGGGAGCCCGCCGTGACCCACTGGCACGGGGTCGACGAGGGCTACGCCGGCCGGAAGCCGATCGAGGGCGTGAGCGTGCGCCCGCCCTCCTTCCCTAACTGACCGGCCCGGCCACCCTCCGCACCACCTCGAGGAGGTCGTCGATCTGCGCGGGCTTCGTGACGCACGCGGCGGCGCGGAGCTCGATGGCGGCGCGATCCGTCCAGCGGATGGCCGTGATGACGATGACCGGGATGTCCGCGATGGCCGGGTCCCCGCGCTGCTCCTCGCGGAACTCGAAGCCGTTCATCTCGGGCATCATGAGGTCGAGCAGGATGGCGGAGGGCTTGAGGCCCTGGCGCAGCGCCTTCATGGCGTCGATGCCGTCCGCGACCGATCGGATCCCGTAGCCGGCGTCGCGCAGGACGACCGAGAGCGCGTCTCGCACGTCCGGGTCGTCCTCGACCACGAGCACCAAGGGCGCGCTCACGACGGAGGACCCTCGCCCCCCCCGCCCTGCATGGGAAGCTCCACCGTGAACTCCGCGCCCTGGTCCGGCTTCGACGCGACCTGGATCCTCCCGCCGTGCGCCTCGACGATCTGCCGGACGATCCAGAGCCCGAGCCCGAGGCCCCCGTAGTGGCGCGACGACACCGCCCGCTCGAAGCGCTCGAAGATGCGCGCCTGGTCCGCGGGCGCGATGCCGACGCCCTCGTCCTTCACCACCACCCGGGCGACGCCGTCGTTGCCCTCGACGCGCACGTGGAGGGGGGTTCCGCGCCCGTACTTCACGGCGTTCGTGAGGAGGTTCTCGACCACCTGCTCCATGCGGAGCCGGTCCCAGCTCCCCCGGACCGGCCCCGAGGCGTGGAGGTGGATGCGGGAGCCCACCTGCGCCGCCGCTTCCTTCTGGCGGCCCACCAGCTCTCCGGTGAGCGCGGTGAGGTCCACCTCCTCCCGCTCCAGGGTGAGCCGGCCGGCGGCGATGCGCGAGACGTCGAGCAGCTCGTCGATGAGCCGCGAGAGCCGGCGCGAGTTCCTGAGGATCTTGCCGGCGCGGTCGGCGATCTCCGCCGCGGTGAGCGTGCCCGCCTTCCGCGCCAGCGAGTCCGCGTGGAAGAGCAGCGCGGTGAGCGGCGTCTTGAGCTCGTGCCCGGCGATGGAGAGGAACTCGTCGCGGATCGCGACCGCCTCCTCCGCCGCGCGCCGCTGGGCGGTCTCCGCCGCGAGGCGGCGGGCCGTCTCCTCCGCCGCCCGCCGCTCCGAGAAGTCGCGCGTCACCTTGGCGAAGCCGCGCAGCCTTCCCATCCGGTCCCACAGCGCCGTGATGACGACGTTCGCCCAGAAGGGCGTTCCGTCCTTCTTCAGCCGCCACCCCTCGTCCTCGAAGCGGCCGAGGCGCGCGGCGATCTCGAGCTCCATCTGCGGCTTCTTCGCCTCGATGTCGGCCCGCGGGTAGAAGATCGAGAAGTGCTTCCCGACGATCTCGTCGGAGCGATATCCCTTGAGCCGCTCGGCGCCGAGGTTCCACGTCACCACGGTTCCCTCGGGGTCGAGCATGAAGATGGCGTAGTCGCGGACGCTCTCCACGAGGAGCCGGAAGCGCTCCTCGCTGGCTTCCAGGCGGGCGCGCGCCTCCTGGCCCGAGGCCTCGGCGATGGAGCGAGTCGGGTCCCAGGGGGGCATCTGGGAATCCTTAGTCAGCCTGCTCCTTCCGGCCAAGCCTTCGCGGGTCTTTGCGCCGGCGTTGTGGATCCCGCCGGGGCCCGCGGGTAGGGTTCTCTCGAGATGGACGCCCGCTCGCTCGACTACGACTACTTGGTGATCGGCTCGGGGTTCGGGGGCGCGGTCTCCGCGCTTCGCCTCTCCGAGAAGGGCTGGCGCGTGGGCCTCCTGGAGATGGGCAAGCGCTGGGGCGCGGGCGACTTCCCGAAGACGAACTGGAACGTCCGCAAGTACCTCTGGCTCCCCGCCCTCGGCCTGCACGGCATCCAGAAGATGACCGTGCTCGAGCACGTCATCGTGCTGCACGGCGTGGGCGTCGGCGGCGGGAGCCTCGTCTACGCGAACACGCTGGTCACGCCACCCGAGCGGGTCTTCCGCGACGCGCGCTGGCCCGCGGGGACGGACTGGCAGCGAACCCTGGATCCGCACTACGCGACGGCCCGCCGGATGCTCGGCGCCACGACGGCGCCGCGGATCTTCCCGGCCGACGAGATGCTGCGCGATATCGTCCAGGAGGAGACCGGGCGGGGCGCGACCTTCCGGCGCCACGAGGTGGGCGTCTTCTTCGGCGAGCCGGGGGTGCCGGCACCGGATCCGTTCTTCGGGGGCGAGGGGCCGGAGCGCGCGGGCTGCACGTTCTGCGGCGCCTGCATGACGGGCTGCAAGCACAACGCGAAGAACACGCTCGACCGGAACTACCTCTTCCTCGCGGAGCGGCGGGGCGCGGTGATCCATCCCGAGACGCTCGTCACGGACCTCCGGCCGGTCGATCCAGCCCAGGGCGGCGGCTGGGAGCTCGACACGGTCCGTTCCACTTCGCATCTCCTGCGGCGGCCGCGCACCTTCCGCGCGCGGGGCGTCGTCTTCGCGGCGGGCGCGCTCGGGACGACGAAGCTCCTCCTCCGCTGCAAGGCGAAGGGCAGCCTGCCGCGCCTCTCCGGCCAGCTCGGGAACTTCGTCCGGACGAACTCGGAGCAGCTCGTGGGGGCCACCGCGCGGAACGACCGCGTCGACTTCAGCCAGGGCATCGCCATCACCTCGGGCGTCGACGCGGACGAGCACACGCACATGGAGATCGTGCGCTACGGCAAGGGCCAGGACTTCATGGGGACGATGACGACGTTCCTCACGCCCGACCTGCCGCCGCGGCCGCGCTGGCGCGTGTGGCTCGGGAGGTTCCTGCGCCACCCGCTGCGCCACCTGCGCCTCATGTCGGCGCGGAACTGGGCGGCGCGCACCGCCATCGTGCTCGTCATGCAGCCCATCGAGAGCTTCATGCGCCTCACGCTAGGCCGGAAGCTCGGCTTCGAGGCGCTGAAGAGCGAGATCGCGGACGGCTCGCGGCCGCCGACGTTCATCCCCCTGGGGAACCGCGTGGCCGAGCGGCTCGCCGAGCGGATGGACGGGATCCCCGGAAGCCTGCTCCTCGAGGTGCTGGGGAACCGCTCGTCCACCGCCCACATCCTCGGCGGCGCCGTGATCGCGTCCTCGCCGGCCGAGGGCGTCTGCGACGCGCGAGGGCGGGTGTTCGGGTACGAGGGGCTCTACGTCGCCGACGGCGCGGCGGTGCCCGTGAACCTCGGGGTGAACCCCGCGCTCACCATCACGGCGCTCGCGGAGCACGTGATGGCGGGGGTGCCCGCCAAGGGCGAGCAGGAGCCCGCGGGCCGCGCTAGCACGGGCGGATGATCGCGCTCCGTCCGTCGCGCCGCCGGCTCGCGATGTCGCTGGCGGGCTCGCTGGCCCTCCTCCCCGGCTGCAGCACCGCGGCCACGGCGGCCGGCTGCTCGCTCGTCGAGAGCGGCTTCGGCCCTCGCGGCGAAGTGCCCATCCGCGTCGAGCGCGTGGCGGCGGGGCTCACCGTGCCGTGGGGCCTCGCGTTCCTGCCCGGCGGCGACGCGCTCCTGACCGAGCGGCCCGGCCGCATCCGCCTCCTCCGCGCGGGGAAGCTCGAGCCCGCGCCGGTCGCCACCCTCGACGTCGGCGAGCAGGGGGAGGGCGGGCTCCTGGGCATCGCGGCGGATCCGCGCTTCGCCGAGAACCGCCGCTTCTACGTCTATTACACGGGGAGCAAGGGCGGACGGAACGTGAACCGGCTCGTCCGCTTCGTCCTCGCGGCCGACGGGCGATCGGCGCGCGAGGACAGGGTGCTGCTCGAGGGCATCGCGGCCGAGAGCTACCACGACGGGGGGCGGATCCGCTTCGGGCCCGACGGGATGCTGTACGTCGGGACGGGCGACGCCGGCAGGCCCGAGCGCTCGCAGGATCGCGGCGGGCCGAACGGGAAGATCCTGCGCCTCACCACGGACGGCGCGGCCGCGCCCGGGAACCCGTTCCCCGGCAGCCCGGTGTTCGTCCTCGGCGTGCGGAACGTCGAGGCGTTCGACTGGCTCGACGACGGGAGCCTCGTCATCGCGGACCACGGGCCGTCCGGCGAGATGGGCCGGAGCGGCCACGACGAGATCTCGGTGGCCCGCGCCGGCGCGAACCTCGGCTGGCCCGACGTCTACGGCTGCCAGGCCAAGGACGGCACGGTTTCGCCGCTGCTCGCCTTCCGCCAGTCGATGCCGCCGGGCGGCGGCAGCGTCTATCGCGGCGACGCGATCCCAGCGTGGAAGGGGAGCTTCCTCGTGGGGACGCTCCGCTCCCGGCATCTCCACCGCGTGCAGCTCTCGCCGGACGGCCGGGTGGCGAGCCACGAGACGTACCTCCTCGGGGATCCGCCAGGCGGGCTGGGTCGGCTCCGCGAGGTTCAGCAGGGGCCGGACGGCGCGCTCTGGGTCACGACGAGCAACTGCGACGGGCGGGGGACGTGCCCGGCGGAACGGGACGTGGTCGTGCGCATCGTCGGGCGCTGAGGCGAGGCGC
>DATDDC010000574.1:0-7464 GCA_036523995.1 Anaeromyxobacter sp. | reverse complement strand
CGGGAGACGCGCGCGGCCCTGCCGGTCCTCGCGCAGCTGCGCCGGCGCGCGGAGGAGATCGCGCGCGCCGAGGCGCAGCGCACCCTCGCGCAGGTCGGCGCGAAGCTCGACGAGAAGGGACGCCGCTCGGTCGAGGCGATGGCGCAGGCGATCGTCAACAAGCTCCTCCACGGCCCCACCGCCCGCCTCAAGGAGGCGGCCTCCTCCGGCGACGGCGCCCTCGCCGGCGCCGCGGCCGAGCTCTTCGGCATCGAGGAGTCCTCGCCCGCCGACGAGAAGCGCGACGAGGCGCCCCCCCGGGAGCCCGGGCCGCGCCCGCCCACCGCCGCCAGCAACGAGTGAAAGGCATTCGAGAGACCATGATCCGCATCGCGACCCGCCGGAGCCCGCTCGCCAAGTGGCAGGCGAACCACGTGGCCGACCTCCTCCGGAAGAACGAGCCGGGGCTCGAGGTCCGCCTGCACGAGCTCGTCACGCGCGGCGACAAGATCCTGGAGGTCCCGCTCGCCGAGGTGGGCGGCAAGGGCCTCTTCGTGAAGGAGATCGAGGACGCGCTCCTGGCCGGCGACGCCGAGGTGGCGGTGCACTCGATGAAGGACCTCCCCGCGTTGCTCGCGCCGGGCCTCGTCGTCGGGGCCGTTCCGCCGCGCGAGGATCCGCGCGACGCGCTCTGCTCGCCCCGCTGGAAGACGCTCGAGAAGCTCCCCAGGGGGGCGAAGGTCGGCACCTCCTCGCTCCGCCGCAGCGCGCAGCTCAAGGCCGTGCGGCCCGATCTCGACATCCAGATGGTGCGCGGCAACGTCGAGACGCGCCTGCGCAAGGCGTCGGAGGGCCTCGACGCGGTGGTGCTGGCCTACGCCGGGCTCCGCCGGCTCGGCCTCGACCGCCACGCCACGCAGGTCTTCTCGCCCGAGGAGATGCTGCCGGCCGTGGCCCAGGGCGCCCTCGCGCTCGAGGCCCGCGCCTCGGACGCGGCGACGCTGCGGCGGCTCGCGGCCCTGGAGGACGCGGAGACGAGGATCCGCACCGAGGCGGAGCGCGGCTTCCTCGCGCGCATCGAGGGCGGCTGCCAGGTCCCCATCGCCGGGCATGCGACGGTCGAACACGGTACGGTCCACCTGCGCGCGCTCGTCGCCTCCCTCGACGGGAAGACGTTGATCCGGGGCGAGCGGAGCGGCCCGCGGGAGGGCGCCCGGAAGATGGGAGAGGCGCTCGCCGAGGACCTGCTCTCCCGCGGCGCCGCAGAGATCCTGCGCGCGGCGGAGGGCATGGCCCCCGCGCTCGCCGCGCCGAAGAAGAAGAAGTAGGACGGGGCGGTGGGCCCTCCGCGCCTCGACCGCAGGACCGTCGTCGTGACCCGCGCGAAGGGCGGGGAGGACGCGCTCGCGGCGCGGCTCGTCGAGCTGGGAGCCACGGTGCGCGAGATCGCCTCCATCTCGTTCGCGCCCCCCGCCGATCCGGGGCCGCTCGACGCGGCCCTCGCGGACCTCGCGAGCTTCGACTGGGCGGTCTTCGCGAGCGCCACGGCGGTGGACAGGACCCTCGAGCGGCTGCGCGCGCTCGGGATCGATCCGGCCACCCTGACGGTGCGGCGCCTCGCCGCGGTGGGTCCCGCGACGGCGCAGTCGCTCGCCGGCGCCGTGCGCGAGCCCGATCTCGTTCCGGCCGAGGCGAAGGGGGCGGCGATGGCGGCCGCCCTCGCGCCGCACGTCCGCGGGAAGAGGGTGCTCTTCCCCAGGCCGGCGGAGGGGCGCCCCGAGCTCCTCGAGGGCCTCGTCGCCGCGGGCGCGCGCGTCGTCGCGGTGGAGGCGTACCGGACGGTGGCCGCGCCGCCCGAGGTCGTACGGCCGCTCGCGGGGTGGATCCGATCCGGGGAGGTCGACGCCGTGGCGTTCGCGTCGCCTTCCGCGGTGAAGTCCGTCGTGTCGGGGCTCGGCGGCGATGCGCCGCTCCTCGGCCGGGTCGTCCTCGCCGCGATCGGCCCGTCGACGGGCGAGGCCCTGCGCCGGGCGGGGTTGACAGTATCGACTCAGCCCGCCCGGTACACGGGGACGGATCTCGCGGAAGCCATCGCGGAGCGGCTCGGACCCGGGTAGATTCGGGCAGTCGATGACGACCGAGATGGAGACGACCGAAGGTCTCGTGCGCATCCGAGTCCCGCTCGATCCCGCTCCGGGGACGGCGGGGCCGTCCGACGACTGGCTCTGGGCCGAGCCCCTGGGGAGCGGGCGGTTCCGCATCGAGAGCTGCCCGTTCTTCGCCTACGGCATCTCGCGCGACGACGTCGTGCGCACGGCCGAGGGGAAGGGCGACGAGGCGCCCCGCCTCGAGGAGGTGATCGAGCGGGGCGGCCATCGCACGCTGCGCGTCGCGCTGGACTCCAAGATCGAGCTCACGGACGCGGCCGTCCAGGGGCTGCTCGAGCGCCTGCTGGAGATGGGCTGCACGCACGAGACGCTCCGGCCGAAGCTCATCGCGCTCGACGTCCCCCCGGTCGTTGACGTCACGATCGTCGTCGAGCTGCTCCAGGCCCTGGCGGACGACGCCACGGTCGTCTGGGAGTGGGCGGACCCGCGGCCGAGCTGACCGCGGGTCGGCCCGCGCCGCTCATCCGACCTCGCGGATCTTCGGGGGCTCGGAACGCCCGGGGATGATGCCGAGCTCGGCGCCCACGCGCTCGAGCGCGTCGAGCACCCGATCGATCTGCTCGTCGGTGTGCGAGGCGGTGAGCGTCATGCGGATGAGGCAGCCGCTGTTCGGGACGGCAGGAGGGAGCACCATGTTCACGAAGATCCCCTCCTCCGAGAGCTTCCGCCACATCTCGAACGTCCGCTCGAGCGTGCCGACGGTGATGGGGATGATGGGGGTCCGGGAGGCACCGGTGTCGAAGCCCATGCCCTGGAGCGCGTGGAGCATGCGCCGCGTGAGCGTCCAGAGGCGGTTCCGCAACGCCGGCTCGCGGTCGATGAGCTCGAGCCCGGCGCGCACCGAGGCGACCACGTGGGCGGGAGCGGCGGTGGCGAAGATGAACGGCCGGTTCGTCGCGCCGTAGCGGAGGTACTCGATGACCTGCTGCTCGGCGACGACGAAGCCGCCGAGGCCCGGGAGCGCCTTGCTCGTCGTGCCGACGATGAGGTCCACCTGGTCCTCGACGCCGAAGTGCTCCGCGGTGCCGCGCCCGGTTCGCCCGAGGACGCCGAGCGCGTGCGCGTCGTCCACGAGGAGGCGGGCGCCGCGCTTGCGGCAGACCTCCACGATGCGGGGCAGCGGCGCGATGTCCCCGTCCATCGAGTAGACGCCGTCCACGGCGACGAGCTTGCCGCCGGAGTCGCCACAGCTCTCGAGGATCCGATCGAGGTCCCCGGCGTCGTTGTGGCGGAAGCGCTTCACCTCGGCGTACGAGAGCTTGGCGCCGTCCACGATCGACGCGTGGGCGCGCTTGTCGACCACGACGAAGTCCCCCCGCTGCGCCAGCGCCGAGATCGTGCCGAGGTTCGCCATGTATCCGGACGTGTAGTAGAGCGCCGCGTCGCGCCGATAGAAGCGCGCGATGCGCTTCTCGAGGTCGGAGTGGAGGTCGGTCGTGCCGTTCAGACAGCGGGAGCCCGCCGTGCCCGCGCCCCACGTCGAGAGGGCCTCCGCGGCGGCGTTCTTCACGCGCGGGTCCACCGCGAGCCCGAGGTAGTTGTTCGACCCGAGCATGATCAAGCGCCGGCCGTCCACGACGACCTCCGTGTCGCACGCGGACTGGAGCACGCGATAGAAGGCGTCGAAGCCTGCGTCCTTCATCTGGAGCGCAAGCGGGGGGGTCGCGCACTTCTCGAACAGGTCCATTCGTCCTCCTCGCCGCCGAGATGGCGAGCGTCGGAAGGTTGACGCTACGGACGGATCTGACACGGTGAGTTGATCGCCGGCCGACCCGGGTCTCGCGCACCCATGGGTCGGCGGCGACGCCTGCTGAAGCCGCGGGCTTGGCGAATCCCCACCGCCTCGGCCGGCGCGAACGCCCGCGCCGGTGGGTCAGCCGGCCCCCGGCGCGCGCGTCCCGCAGACTGCTCGGCGGCGCGCCCGAGGTCCTCGACATCGAGCGGCGCCGCCGGCCGGTTGCGCGCTAGTGGCGAAGCGTCGCCATCGGCTGCGCCGGGGCGACCTGCGGTGCTGCCTCGTTCCCGAGGCCGCGCTCGCGAACCCATCGGATGGTCCGCTCGATGCCCTCCGCGAAGCGGATGGCGGGTGCGAAGCCGAGCTCGGCCTGCGCCTTCGCGGTGGGGAAGCGCTGATCGCGACAGAGGAGCAGGACGGAGTGGCGTGTCAGGGGCGGGCGCCCAGCCGTCCTGAACAGTCGACAGGCGCGTTCCAGCACGGAGGCGGCGCCGAGCGCGAGCCCGCCGGGAAGGCTGAGCCACGGCCTCCGGAGCCTGAGGCCGTCCGCGAGCGCGTCCACGTAGTCGCGCCACGTCTCGGGGCCGCCGTCCTGGACGTTGTACGCCTGGCCGATCGCGTTCGGGCTGCGCGCGCAGGCGATGAGCGCCCCCGCCGCGTTGTCCACGAAGGTCAGGCCCGCGGGAGCCCGGCCGCGGTCGACGAACGCCATCGAGCCCGAGCGCAGCAGCTTCACGACCTCGAGCACGATGTCCTTGCTCCTCGGGCCGTAGATGGTGACCGGCCTCACCACCGTGAGCGGAAGCTTCCCGTCGGCGTGGTAGCGCCAGAGGATCCGCTCGCCCATGACCTTGCTGCGGTTGTAGGGCAACCCCGTGTCGACGAGCGGCCCCGACTCGTCGCATGGCCGCTCGGGGTAGCCGTACACGTCGCTCGAGCTCACGTGCACGAAGCGCTGGAGCGTCTGCGAGCGAGAGGCGGCCCGGGCGAGGTTCTCCACCCCGCGGACGTTCGCGGCCTCGAAACGCTCCCACGCGCCCCAGTCGAAGGAGAGGGCCGCGCAGTGATAGATGACGTCGACCCCGCGCACGGCGAGCTCGAGCGACTCCGGATCCTCCAGCGCTCCGTGGACGACCTCGGGCTTCACCTCCGCCAGATGCGAGAGGGCGCTCGTCGGGCGCGCGAGCACGCGGACCCTATCTCCCCGATCCGTGAGCAGCTCCGCGAGACGACCGCCCAAAAAACCGCTCGCGCCAGTCACAAGAGTCCGCATGGCCTGCTCCTCCGCTTCGGGGGAGCACTGACCGTATGCCGCGCCTCCGACATCGAGCGCGCGACACGTCGCGGCTGGACTAGTGCGACTGGGTGTCGCCCTCACCCGCGCGGCCGGTGACGTGCTTGGCGGCCGTCGCGAGCTGCTCCGGATCGAACGGCTTGTCGAGGATCGGCTGCGGCTGGTTCTTGAGGAACTGGCGCGCGGCGTCCGTCACCGCGCCGCCCGTGAAGAAGACGACGCGCCGCGCGGCGTCCGGGGCCCGGCCGAGCAGCGTGCTGTAGAGCCGCTCGCCGCCGCCCGCCGGCATCATCACGTCGCACAGGACGAGATCGAAGGTCCCCTGCTCGATGCGCGCGAGCGCGTCGTCCACGCCGGAGGCGAGCTCGATCCCGTAGCGCGGCTCGAGGAGCCGCCGCAGCGCCTTCAGCACCGCGGTCTCGTCGTCGACGATGAGCAGGCGCTGTCGAGGATGCGTCGCCGCCGTCGGGAGCGGGCGCACGTTGCCGTGCTCCGGCCGGCCGGCGCGCGCCAGCTCGACCGTCGCGCGGGTGCCGGCGCCGGGAGTGCTCTCGAGGCGCAGATCGCCCGCGAGGCTCATGACGAGGCCGCGGGAGACGGCGAGGCCCAGCCCGGTGCCGCTGCCGAAGGGCTTCGTGGTGAAGAACGGCTCGAACACCCTCCGCAGCACCTCGGGCTCCATCCCGATGCCGTTGTCGTCGACGTGCACGCGGACGCGATCGGCGTCCTCCTCGGCGCGGATCTGCACGTGGCCGTCCGAGCGGTGGGGCGGGATCGCCTGGACGGCATTCGCGACGAGGTTCGCGAGCACCTGGGCGAGGATGCCCTCGTCGCCGGAGGCGTGGAGGCCCTCGTGCACGTAGTTCGTGACGCGGACGCGCTTTCCGAACCTGGCCCGCGCCACGGAGATCGCGTCGCCCGCCAGGTGCCGCAACTCGACGCTGATCCGCGCCTCCGGCGACGTCGCGAGCCTGCCGGCGTCGAGGAGCTGCCGCACGATCGCGCCGATGCGCTGCACGGACTGGATCGACTCCTTCACCGCCTCCTTGCCCTCGTCGGTGAGCGCGTCCTTCTCCACCTCCTCGAGATAGGCCAGGTTCGCGTTGACGACGGAGGCGGGGTTGTTCACCTCGTGCGCGACGCCGGCCGCGAACTGTCCGAGGGCGGCGAGCTTCTCGGCGCGGTGCAGCGCCTCCTGGGCGCGGCCGAGCTCGGCGGTGCGCTCCACCACTTCCCGCTCCAGGTCGGAACGGAGCGCCTGGTGCTTGCGATCGTCGTCCACGAATCGGGACGTCAGGACGTACCCGACCGCCGCGACGGGCAGGAGGAACCCGATGTCGACGAGGTAGGGAGCCGAGTAGACGTTGCTGACCACGAGCAGGTCGTTCACGGCGAGCGAGAGGAGGAACGCCAGCGCGAGGAGCTGGACCGAGGCCTTCGGAACGCCGGCGCGCCACGCCTTGCCGAGCCGCGCGATGGGGACGAGGAGGAGCCCAAGCACGACGGCGTAGGCTGCGTCGCCGACCGCCGTCGTGAGGGGGCTTCGATAGACCGCTCCGAGCGGCTCGAAGGCGTGCCTCCGGATCTCGCCCGTGAAGTACGCCGTCGGAAGGAACGCGCCGGCCACGATCACCGCGAGGATCCACACGAGGCCGCGATCGAGCCGAGACGACGGACGTCCCACGAGGACGCTCGTGTAGCGAAGCCACGCGAACGTGTGCAGCGCGGCGATGGCGAGCTGGATGCGCGAGGCGAGGACGACCGCCGCGTCCGACATGATCGGCGCCGCGGTGGGCAGCTCGAGCGACGCGTACGCCGCCGCCGCGAACGCCGCCAGCGAGAAGTAGCGCTGGTCGCGCCACCCCGGCGCGCGCGAGAACTGGACGCTCAGCATCGCGACGTAGCACGCGATGCCCGCCGACATCAGCGCGACGCTCGCCGCGAAGGTCATCCGCGCTAGCGTAGACCAGATTTCACGAGACGAGTAGCGCGGATGGGCACCGGGATCGGGTGATCGCCGAGCGGACCCCGGGTACGCGATCCCGAGGGGCCGGCGTGGGATAACGGCGCACCGGGTTCGCCCCGCGTGCGGCCTCGAGCGGCACCTCCGCTGCGGTAAAAGGCTCGCTGGGTCGAAGGCGCGCCGGCTTCAGCGCTGCTTCCGGGCCGCCTCGCGGCGAGCCTTGCGCGCCTCCTTCTCGGCGCGGCGGCGGGCGAGGAAGCCCTGCGGAGCCTGGGGCGCCTCCGGCGCGCGGGGCGGCTCGCCTCGGGCATCCCGCGGGGCGGCG
>DATDDC010000573.1:0-8147 GCA_036523995.1 Anaeromyxobacter sp. | reverse complement strand
CGTGCTGGTGCGGCGCCTGGAGGGCGGCTACGACCCGGGCCGGCAGCACCCCGAGATCCTCACCATCGCCTTCGACGGCGAGACCCTCGGCCACCACAAGAAGGGCGGCGACGAGGTGCTGGCCGCGGCGGTGCGGCGGCTGGCGCGCGCCGGCGATCCACGCATCGTCAACCTGGGCCAGGCGCTCGATCTCGTGCCCGCGGAGTGGGAGGCGGAGATCGCCGACAACACGTCCTGGTCGTGCGCCCACGGCGTGGAGCGGTGGCGGAGCGACTGCGGCTGCCACGTGGGCGGCGAGCCCGGATGGAACCAGACCTGGCGCGCGCCCCTGCTCGCCGCGCTGGAGGGCCTCCGCGACCGGCTGGCGGAGCTGTACGAGCGGGAGCTCGCGCCGCTCCTCCCGGATCCCTGGAGGACGCGGGACCGGTTCATCGAGGTCGTGCTCGATCCGGAGCGCCGCGAGGCGGCGGACTTCCTGCGGCGCGAGGCCGGACGGCCGCTCGCCCCCGTCGAGCTGGTGAAGGCCCTGCGGCTCCTCGAGATGCAGCGCCAGTCGCTCCTCATGTTCACGAGCTGCGGCTGGTTCTTCGCGGAGATCTCCGGCATCGAGACGGTGCAGGTCATGAAGTACGCGGCGCGCGCCGTGCAGCTCGCGCGCGACGCCACCGGCGTGGACCTCGAGCCCGGCCTGGAGGGCGCGCTCGCCCGGGCGCAGTCGAACCGGAAGGCCTACGGCGACGGCAGGGAGGTCTACGAGAGGCTCGTGAAGCCGAGCGTGGCGACGCTCGAGGGGCTCGCGGCGCACCTGGCCGTGTCGAGCACCGTCCGCGACACGCCCGGGGAGGGCACGCTCTTCTGCTACCGCTACCGGCTCGACGCCCGGCGGGTGGCGCAGTCGGGCCCGGCCACGCTCACGCTCGGGCGCATGCTCCTCGAGAGCCTGACCACGAGCGAGCAGGCCGATCTCCTCTACTGCGTGCTCCACTTCGGGGCCGCGGACTTCCGCTGCGGCATCACGCCGTTCCGGGGAGAGGTGCTCCACGCGGAGATCGAGGCCGCGCTCTTCGCCAAGCTGGAGCACGTCTCGTTCGCGAGCGTGCTGCGCGAGATCGATCGCTTCTTCCCCGGTCGCGACTACACCCTGCGCGACCTCTTCCTGGACGAGCGGCGCCGCGTGGCGCGCGGCCTCCTCGAGGGAACGCTCCGCCGCTACGAGGAGCACTACCGCGAGATCTACGACGACAACCTGCGGCTCATGGAGTTCCTGCGGGAGATCGATTCGCCCATCCCCGGGCCGCTGCGGGTTGCCGCCGACGTGACCCTCACCGGGCGCGTGCTCGAGGTGACGCGGCGGGCGCGGAAGGGCGAGCTGGAGCTGCCCGCGGTCGAGGCGCAGCTCGGGGCGGTGGTCGACCTGGCGCGCCGGCTCGCGGCGCACCTGCGCATCACCCCGGTGCGCCGCGACGTGGAGGCCCTCGTGCTCGAGCGGCTCCGCGCCATGATCGAGGCGAGGGGGCCGGCCACGCGCGCCGCAGAGGTCGCCGACATCCTCGCGCTCGCCGAGCGGCTCGGGCTGAAGCTCGATCTGTGGGACGCGCAGAACCGCTTCTGGGAATGGGCGGGCTCGCCGCCCGTGACGCTGGAGCGCGATCTCACCGCCGAGCTCGCGCGCCGCCTCTGGTTCGAGCCCTCCGCCGTCCTGGCGCGGGCCGGGTACGCCCAGAGCGCCTAGGGGTCCCGGTCCGCGCACCGGACGGCGTCCGGCTCCGGCTGGTCCGGGAGGAGGGGGCGGGCGCCACTCACGGGTCGCCGCGGCCGACCCGCGAACGGCGGAGCCGGGGGTCGCCCGGCGCCGGATCCGCGCGGGCGCGGCCCGAACCGCCCGGATTCCGTCGTCGCGTCCCCGCCGGCCGGGTGGAACCGCGCTTGCTACCGGGGGTGGCGATGACCTCCGCCGACCTGGAGAAGGCGATCGAGGCGCTGGACCGGTGGCGCGCGCCCGTCTCCGCGAGCCTCGGGGTGGCGGCGTGATCGGCGAGGGGGGGCAGGGAGCCGCGCAGTTCGGCAGCGAGGCCGATCTCGATCGGGCCATCGAGGACCTCATCGTCCGGGACGCCCTGACGCTGCCGCCCTATCCGGGCATCTCGCTCCGCATCGCCGACCTCGTTCGCGAGCGAGACTACGGCCTCGACAGCCTGGCGCGGCTCGTCCGCTCCGACGCCGCGCTCGCCCTGGATCTGCTGCGCGCCGCGAACTCCGCGTACTACGGGCTCGGGCGGGTGGTCTCGCTGGAGCAGGCGGTGGTCCGGGTCGGGGTGGAGCACCTCGAGCGGCTGGCGCTCGCCACCGAGCTGGACGCGCACGCCCTGGCGCGCGGACCGCTCTTCCCGCTGCGCCGGCTCGCCTGGCACGACGCGCTCGCCTCCGCGGTCCTCTCGCGCGAGCTCGCCAAGGCCCGCAGCCTGCCGCCCGAGGAGGCCTTCACCTGCGGGCTCCTCCACGACTTCGGGCGCATCGTGGCGATCGGCGCCATCGAGCGCATCGCCGCCGGGTCCCGGACCATGCCGGCGCATTTCTGGGAGTCGGTGGTGGACCGGCACCACGTGCGCCTCGGCTCGATCCTCGCCGAGCGCTGGGACCTGCCCGCGCCCGTCGCCGAGGCGATCCGGCTCCACCATGGCGGCGGCGCCGAGGTGTCGGCGTCCCCGCAGCTCGTCCAGGTGGTGAGGATCGTGGACGCGGCCGTCCGGCTGCTGGGGGAGCGCGCCGGGGTCACCGCCGCGGACCTCGCCGTCCTGGCCCTCCTGACCGAGCGAGAGACGGCGGCGCTCGTGCGCATCCTGCGGGTGCTCCCCACGTTCGTCGCCTCGCTCGATGGGGCGCCGGAGCCGCGAGGCCCCGGCCTGCTCGACGGCGATGCGGCGGCGCCGCGCCCCACCCGCGGCCACGGCCTGCGCGTGCGCATCGGCGGGCACGAGTGGGTGGCGCTCGGCGTGGGGCCGCACCAGCTCGCCATCCGCGGCGGCTTCCCGCTCCCCGAGGGATCCATGATCGAGGTGGAGGTGCTGGAGGGGCGCGGCTTCGCCTTCCACGCCCGCGTGCTCCTCGCCTGGCCCGACCGCAGCGCCTTCGGAGCGGTGCTCATGCCGTTCGGCCTCTCCGGTCCGGCGCTCCTGGACTGGCAGGGGCTCGTGCCGGCGAGCGCGACGGCGTAGAGGCGCCGTCGTCGCAGTGGGCGCTGGTCCGGCGATGGCCGTTCGACGTCATCGGCCGGCGGCCCGATCGGCAAGGGTGGTTCATCGACCACGGGAGTGTCGACCATGCGCGCGAGATCGGGTGACGCCAGCGCGCCTCAATCGTCTCCCGCCCGGACCTCGCGCTTCCTCTCCCGATAGCCGCCGGACTTCGCGTCGTAGACGTACAGAAACCCCGCATCTCCCTCCGGGCGCTGCTCCAGCTCGGGAGGGAAGGTCGAGGCCCGCACGACGGTCAACGTCCACGGTCCGTGGATCTGCTGCGCCTTGACGGCACGCTCGCCCTCGAAGAAGAGCACGGTGTAGGAGCTCTCGCCGGTCTTCACGAGCGCGAGGCTCGCCTTGCGGTCGCGGCTCGCGGCGACGGCGCAGGGCATGCCGTCCCTCAGGCGGTCCAGCGACCACGGCCCGTCCTTCTGGCTCGGGTCCGATTCGATGCGGGGCAGCACCACGGCGCCGGCTGCGAGGTCGACGCTTCCGCTGCACGTGAAGGGCAGGAAGACATCCCGTGCGCGCACGGCCCGGAGCGGCCCCACCCGCACCGCGCCCTCACCGGCGGGCGAGCCCGCCGGGAGGGCAAGGGAGAGCGCGGCGACCCAGGCGAGTGGGGCGGCCATCCGAGGGAGCCGACCTATCTGCAACCCACGGTCACGAGCGAGTCCGAGCCGCTGATGGGCGTCCCGGTCGAGGTCTGGCCGGTGAGCGAGATCGACGAGTCGCCGCACCGGACGCCGACGGCCGGCGTGGGGAACTGGAAGACGAGGTCCAGGATCCCGTCGCCGTTCACGTCCTCGAGATGGCCGCCGTCCTGTGGGGCGGCGGCGCCGCGCCCGAGCCGCACCGAGGCGGCGTCGACGGTCTGGACGTCGAACGTGGCGGTGCCGAGGACGGCCACGGGGAGGACGCCCTGGGAGCTCGGGTTCACTGGATTGACCGCGCTCCCGGGCTTGAGATCGATGGAGACGCGGATCGAGTTCACCGGCCCCGTCGTGGCGCCCGCGATCCCGAGATCGCGCGCGGGACGGGCGAGGTGCGGACAGGTCTCGAGCAGCGCCTCCCCGGACGCCTCCGCGTCGCCGTCGGTGGCCCCGGTCTGGACGTCCACGGGCGCGAAGCCGGTGGCGCGGAACCCGACCTGGCCGGGAGGCTTCGGGCTCTGGAACGAGAACCCGCCGAGGCTCGCACCCGGCACGATCTGCGCGGAGCTCGCCGGGACCCCGGCGTCGCCGTCGGCCGGGACGACGTCCGGTTCGGAGACCGCCACGGCGATCCAGAGCACGGTGTTCTGCTCCGGAAGGACGGCGCCCGTCCAGCCGGGCGGCGAGGCGACCTTGTCGACGGGCAGCGCGAAGTCCACGACGGCGAAGCCGTCCATGGGCTGCGTGCTCGTGGCCGCGTTCAGGACGGTGTACGTGTACGTGAAGAGACCCGTCGAGGCGTCGAACCCGACGTCGACGGTGGTATTCACCGAAAGCTGATCTGGCGTCGCGGGGCAGGCCTGGGCGCGGGCCGCGGCGGCGGCGGCGAGCAGGGCGGCGGCGGTGGCGGCGCGGACGGCGGCGTGGATTCTCATGGCTGTCGCTCCTCTCAGGGCAGGCGCAGGTGCCAGTGGGTCGCGGCCGGGTCGGAGGGCGCCTCGCTCGGCACGGGGGTGGTGAGCCCGGCGAGCCGGATCGCGGCCGCGAGCGCGGCGCGCTGCCGCCGCGTCAGCTCGCGGATGCCGACGTCGGCGTCGTTCCCGAAGCGGTGGCTGCGGTGCGGCGGCGCCCACTGCGTCTGGAAGTCGAAGAGGCCCCCCTCCGGCAGGGAGATCGCCGTCACGCGCACCGTCGGGACCGCGGCGCGCTGCGCCTGCAGGATGGCGGCGAACCGCGCCGACATGTCGGCGAGGGCCGAGGCCAACCCTGGGTTCCCGTTCCCGTTGTTCGAGTCGTGGTTGTTCGACTGCGTCGAGACCGCGAGGCCGGTGCCGCTCACCGCGCCGAGGCCGCCGAAGAGCACGCCGATCGTGAAGGTCGCCGGACCGAAGGAGAGCCGGACGCCGTTCACGACGGCGACGCCGCTCGCGGTGACGCTCGTGACGCCGGAGGCCTCGGGAGCGCCGTAGGTGACGTCGAGCACGCCCGATGCGCCGCTGTTGTCGGTGACGGAGCCCGGAGGCGCCGGGCTCGTGGAGCCCCCCGTCGCGCCGTTCGCGGTGGTGAACTTCCCGGGCGGCCGCTGCGTGTTGTGGACGTGCCCGCCCGTGCCGGCGAGCGCGCTCCACTGCAGGGTGATGTCGCAGTTCGGGACGATGACGCCGTCGGGGAGCAGGATGCAGGCGATCGAGATGGGCACCGTCTGCACTCCGGTGCCGTAGACGGAGTAGGTCGAGGAAAGCACGCTCGGCAGCACCACGAAGTCGGTGGCCTGCTGGGCGGCGGTGAACGGCGCGACCGCGTCGAAGCTGGGCGTCTGCACGACGATCGCGCCTTCCTGCGCGGCGGCTCGCCCGGCGGCCGCGAGCGTCGCGAGGGCGAGCAGGAGACGGAATGCTCTCATGAAGGTTCTCCCCGGATTCGAAGCACTTCGCCCGGCGCCACCTCGACGCCGGACGCGTTTCCACTCTGAGTGCCGACGCTCTTACGACAGGTTCCGCCTCGAGCACAACGGGGAGCGATCCGCGGCGGGCGCGATGGCCGGGGGCGGGCGGGCCGCAGGGCCCCTGCACTCTTAGCGAAAAGAAACGGTTGGCACGTCGCGGCCGCCCGCTTTCACCGATGGGGCATGGTGGGATCGCATGCCTCCTTGGACCCGGGTCGCGGGACATGTTCTCGGGGCCGCGACGGCGTCCCCCCGCTCGGACGGTTAGAAACGTCCTCGCATGACCCATCGCACGCTCGCCCTCGCGCATGCGGCGGCCGTCGCCATCCGGGATGGGTTCATCGCGTTCCAGGACGAGCGGGCGCGGATCACGGCGCGGGCGCGCGGCCGCTTCGAGCGGCGGCAATGGGCCGAGGGGCAGGCCGACGCGCGCGAGCGGCTCGACGTGCGCGAGCGCCTCGTCTACGAGACCGTCGGCGCGGCCCGGGCGGAGCTGGGCGGTGCGGTCCAGGAGCGCGAGCTCTGGCACGCCATGAAGGAGCGCTACGCGGCGGAGCTGGAGCCCCGCCCGGACGCGGAGATCGGCCTCTCCTTCTTCAACTCGGTGACCCGGCGGTTCCTCGCCACCGCCGGCGTGGACGCGGCCGTCGAGTTCCTGGCGGCGGATCGGCCGCCCCCGCGCGAGGGTCCGGTCCCGGTGTTCCGCACCTTCCGCCGCGAGGTGACGACGGCGCGGCTCCTCGAGACGGTGCTGCGCGCCTACGCCTTCGACGCTCCGTACGAGGACCTGCAGCGCGACGTGCGCATCGCGGCCACGGAGCTCGACGCGCAGCTCCGGGAGCTCGCGGACGGCCAGCCCATCGACTTCGTGGAGATGGCGCGCCCGGTGTTCTTCCGGGGGAAGGGCGCGTACCTCGTGGGCCGGCTGCGGCGGGGGCGCTTCCTGACGCCGCTCGTCCTGGCCCTCGTCCACGAGGAGGGGGGCGTCGCGCTCGACGCCATGCTCGCCACGCCCGAGGACGCCTCCATCGTCTTCAGCTTCACGCGATCGTACTTCCAGGCCGAGGTCGATCGGCCGCGGGAGATGGTGGCCTTCCTCTCCTCGCTCATGCCCACGAAGCGCGTCTCCGACCTGTACATCGCCCTCGGCTTCAACAAGCACGGCAAGACCGAGCTGTACCGCGAGATCTCGCGGCACATCGCCGAGACCGGCGAGGCCTTCACCTTCGCGCGCGGCGACCGCGGGCTCGTCATGACGGTCTTCACGCTCCCCGGGCTCGACGTCATCTTCAAGGTCATCAAGGACGAGTTCCGGCCGCCCAAGCAGACGACGCGGCGCGAGGTGATGGACAAGTACCGCCACGTCTTCCGGCACGACCGCGCCGGGCGGCTCGTGGACGCGCAGGAGTTCGAGAAGCTCGCCTTCCCGGTGGAGCGGTTCTCGGAGGAGGTCCTGGGCGAGCTGCGTCGAGACTGCCCCGGTACCGTCCGAGTCGCGGAGGACTCGGTCGGCGTGGCGCACCTCTACGCCGAGCGGCGCGTGACGCCGCTCAACGTCTTCCTGCGAGAGGCGGACGAGTGGACGGCGCGCCAGGCCGTCCTCGACTTCGGCCAGGCGCTCCGGGACCTCGCCGCGACCAACACCTTCCCCGGCGACATGCTCACCAAGAACTTCGGGGTGACCCGGCACGGGCGGGTCATCTTCTACGACTACGACGAGCTGACCCGGGTCACGGACTGCTCCTTCCGCGACCTCCCCGCGGCGCGCTTCGACGAGGAGGAGACGAGCGGCGAGCCCACGTTCTACGTGGCCCCGAACGACATCTTCCCCGAGGAGTTCCTGCCGTTCCTCGGGCTCCGCGGCCGGGTCCGAGACGTGTTCCTGGCGGCCCACGGCGAGCTCCTCACCGGGCGCTGGTGGCGAGGCGTCCAGGAGCGGCTCCGGGCCGGCGAGATCGTGGACATCTTCCCCTACCGCGAGGAGCAGCGGCTGCACCACGCGCGCGGGTGACTGCCGCGCCTCGCCACGCGGAGATGGCGAGGACCGGTACCGGATCCCGTCGCGCTACTTCGCCGCGCGCGTCGTTCGAGCGGCTCTGGGCGGGGTGGCCGCAGCCGGCGAGGATCCCTAGGAGGGTGAGCACCGGCCACGCGCTTGCCTGCATCGGGCGGGACGGTGGGGGCGCGTCACTGACGAACCGTGCCGACTCCCCTTTCCGCCTTGCCATCGCATACGGCACCGGCTGCAACAGATTAGGACCTAACCCCTTCCCCACCACCACAGTGGTTCCTTCCACCCCCAGCA
The DNA here is from genome assembly GCA_036523995.1 of Anaeromyxobacter sp. Lineage (GTDB taxonomy): Bacteria > Myxococcota > Myxococcia > Myxococcales > Anaeromyxobacteraceae > Anaeromyxobacter. Next base: position 5 of record DATDDC010000573.1, on the reverse strand, counting down.
TCCAC
>DATDDC010000572.1:0-2672 GCA_036523995.1 Anaeromyxobacter sp. | reverse complement strand
CCGCGCCAGGACCAAGGGCGCCGTGGATCGCCGCCCGCTCGCCGCCGCCGCGGTGGCCGCCATCGCGGGCGCCGCGCTCCTCGCGGGCGCGGACGGCTGGTTGCCTCTCCCCGCCGCCCTGGCGATCCTCCCCGTGGCGCTCGCCGCGTTCGTCGTGGCCCTCGCGCCCATCCGCCCGCAGCGCCTCACCCAGGTGGGATGGACGATCGTGGGCGCGAGCGCGATCGCGCTCCTCGTCCTCGTCATCGGGCTCAGGCTCGAGAGCTGACGCCCCGGAGGCACGGGCCCACGCCCGGCGTCGCCCGGGCCGGCGCGGGATCGCTCACCGCGGGCACGAGCGGCAGGGCGCGCTGTCGACGGGCAGCTCGACCACGAACGTCGATCCCCGGCCGAGCGTGCTGCGCAGGCGGATGCTCCCGCCGTGCGCCTCCACGAGGCGTCGCGCGATCCAGAGCCCGAGCCCCAGGCCTCCGTACCGCCCCCCGGGCACGGCGCGCTCGAAGCGGCCGAAGATGCGCTCCTGGTCGTCGCTCGCGATGCCGATGCCGTGGTCCTCGACCTCGATGCGGGCCCGGTCGCCGTCGAGCCTCGCCGCGATGCGGACCGGCCCGCCGCCCCCGTACTTGATGGCGTTCGAGAGCAGGTTCGAGACGACCTGCTCCATGCGCGCCGAGTCGAAGGCGCAGGGCACGGGGACCTTCGCGTCGACCCGGAGCACGGACTCGCTGTCGTGCGCCTCCTCGCGGAAGTCGTCCGCCACGTCCCGGACGAGCGCGGCGAGATCGCCCGGCTCGCGCACCAGCTCGATCCGGCCGGCGGTGATGCGCGAGACGTCGAGGAGCGTGTCGGAGAGCCGGACGAGCTTCTGCGCCTGGCGGTCGAGCACGCGCAGCCTCCGCTCGACCGCGTCGAGATCGCCCTTCTTCACGTCGCGCCCGATGATCTGGACGGTGAGCCGGAGCGTTCCGAGCGGGCCGCGCAGCTCGTGGGAGGCGACGTGCAGGAACTCCTCGCGCGCCGCGGCGGCGAGGGTGGCCTCGCGCAGCAGCCGCGCGTGCTCCACCGCGAGCGCCGTGCGGCGGGCCACGTCCACCGCCAGGGCGAGGTCCGCCTCGTCGAAGCATCGGGTGGGATCGGCGCTCGCGACGGCGAAGCTGCCGATCGACTTCCGCTTGAGGCAGAGCGGCGTGAGGAGCGCGCTCGGCGCGAACCCGTTCGGGCCGGGGGGGAAGTCGTCGAGGACGAGCGGCTCTCCGCAGCGGCTCGTGCTCGCGAGCCTCGCCTGCGGATCGCTGCGCAGGTGCGCCTCCAGGGCGTTCCCGAGGGAGCTCGGCCCTGCGGCCGCGGCGAGGTCGAGGCCGCCGGCCTCCGTCCGCACGAACACGCCCGCCCAGTCGCCGAGCGCCGGCACCGAGAGGCGCACGAGGCCGGAGAGCATGTCGGCCTCGGCGCTCGCCTCCTCGAGGAGCGCGGAGAACTCGTCCAGGAACGCGAGCCGCTGCCGCGCGGCCGCGGCCCCCTCGATCTCGCAGCGCACCGCGGGCCCCACCTTGCACGAGATCCGGTCCAATGTCCCCCCGGACATCCGACTGAGTGGCGTGCTGGTAGTTAATCCCTTTTGGGTCTCATGGACAAGGGACGCGTGCTGCGGTCTCGCGCCGCGCGGCGACCGCGTCGCTCGACGTGGCGAGCCGTCGCATTTCAGGGTGGAATAGCGCCCATGCGCGAGCTCGGGCCCGTGCTCGACTTCATGAGAGCTCTCTGGGCGCTCGACCACGCGCTCCAGTCCGCGTCGAAGCGGATGGAGGCGACGCGCGGCGTGACGGCGCCGCAGCGGCTCGTGGTCCGCATCGTGGGCCGGTTCCCGGGCATCTCCGCGGGCGAGGTCGCCGCCATCCTGCACCTGCACCCGAGCACGCTCACCGGCGTCCTGAAGCGGCTCGAGGATCGCGGCCTCCTCGAGCGCAGGCCGGATCCGGCGGACGGCCGGCGCGCGCTGCTCCAGCTCAGCGCGCGCGGGCGCAGGGTGGACCGCCTTCACGACGGCACCGTCGAGGCCGCCGTGCGGCGTGCCCTCCGCCGCATGCGTCCGGCCGCGGTCCAGGCCGCCCGCGACGCCGCCCTCGCGCTCTCGGACGAGCTGGAGAAGCTCGGCGGGTAGCCCGCCGCAGGGCCGGTTGGTAGATTCGGGTGGTGCGCGTCCTCCTCTCGAACGACGACGGGGTCCACTCCGCCGGCATCCGGGCGCTGGCGGCCGCCTTCGAGGGCGACGAGGTGTGGGTGGTCGCCCCCGATCGCGAGCAGTCGGCCTCCTCGCACGCCATCTCGCTGCACCGGCCGCTGCGCATGCACGAGGTCGCGCCGCGCTGGTTCGCGGTGGACGGCACGCCCACGGATGCCGTCTACATGGGGCTCAACCTCGTGCTCCGCAACGCGCGCCCGGACGTGGTCGTCTCGGGCGTGAACCACGGGCCGAACCTCGCGAACGACGTGCTCTACTCCGGCACCGTCGCCGCCGCCATGGAGGCGGCGCTCCTCGGGGTGAACGCCGTCGCGGTCTCGCTCGCCGGCCCGCCCCCGCACGACTTCGAGGAGGCGGCGCGCTTCTCCGCCGCGCTGGCGCGGCGCATCGCCTCGTCGCCCCCGCCGGCGCCGCTCCTCCTCAACGTGAA
>DATDDC010000571.1:0-6157 GCA_036523995.1 Anaeromyxobacter sp. | reverse complement strand
CCGCCAAGGCCTCGGCGTTGTCGCACGCGGTGCACGCCGACGACGGCGCGGCGCACGCGTTCGGCCTCGACTCGCACGCTCCGTCGCACGGCGCCCTGGCGTCGACCGCCGCCGCGGCGCACGGGCACGACGCCGCGCACGCGGCGCACGACGATCACGCCCACGACGCCCACGGTCACCACGGCGGCACGCCGCACGAGTCGCCCTGGACCATCACCCTCGTCCTGGCGCTCCTCGCGGCGGGCTCGTTCCTCACGCTCTTCCTCGGCATCCCCTACGCCTGGACGCACCGGGCGCCCATCCTCGAGCACTTCCTCGAGCCGTCGCTGCCGGGGAGCGTTCGCTTCGCGGAGCTGCCGCACGTCCTCGAGTACGTCTTCCAGGGCCTCGGCGTCCTCGCCGCCACGGTGGGCTGGCTCTCCGCCCGCGCGCTCTACAAGGACGGCAGGAGCGAGGTCCCGGCGCGGCTCAAGGCGCGCTTCCAGGGGATCTGGACCGTCGTCTACAACAAGTACTACGTGGACGAGCTCTACGCGCTCGTCGTCCTCAAGCCGGCGGTGGGGATCGCCCGCTTCGCGGCGCGCTTCGACGGCTCCGTCATCGACGGCGCGGTGAACCTCGCCGGCGCCATCGGCCGATTCCTCGGCCGGCTCGACGCGGCCATCGACCGCTACCTCGTGGACGGCGCGGTGAACGCGCTCGCGGCCGCGACCATCGGGGCCGGCAAGTCCCTGCGGACCATCCAGACCGGCCGCATCCAGACCTACCTCTACGGCGCGCTGGGCGGAGCGCTCCTGGTGGTCCTCCTCAACTTCCTCATCTCGTAAGCCTCGAAGGAGCGAAACGAATGTCCTTCCTGTCCTTGTTGAAGCTCTTCTTCACCGAAGGGAACGTCCTCAGCTGGGCCACCTTCTTCCCGCTGCTCGGCGCGGGCATCATCGTCGTGCTGGTCGCGGTGAGGTACTTCGCCGGCCTCTCCAAGAAGGTGATGGACGACGCGGCACGCTGGGTGGCGCTCGTGACGAGCGGTGGTTCGCTCCTCGCCGCCGTCGCCGCGTGGATGATGTTCGACCCGAGCCGCACCGGCGTCCAGATGAAGCAGCACTTCGTCTGGATCCGCTCGTTCAACGTCGAGTACTTCGTCGGCGTGGACGGGCTCTCGATCTCGCTGGTGCTCCTCTCGGGCCTCATCTCCTTCGTCGCGACCATCGCCTCGATGCCGTGGTGGTCGGGCAAGAAGGACGCCGAGATGGCCGGGATGCGCGACGACGGCCACGACGACCCGCACCACCCGAAGCACTTCTCGGTGCGGATGGTGCCGGGCTACATGGTCATGCTGCTCCTGCTCCAGACCGGCATGATGGGCACGTTCGTCGCCCTGGACATGTTCCTCTTCTACGTGTTCTGGGAGGTCATGCTCCTGCCGATGTACTTCCTCATCGGCATCTGGGGCGGGCCGCGCAAGGAGTACGCGGCCATCAAGTTCTTCCTCTACACCCTGGCCGGCTCGGTGCTGATGCTCCTCGCGATCATCGGCATCTACTACGTCTCGCTCCCGGCGCCGCTCGCCGACGGCACGATGTCGAGCGCCCACACATTCAACCTCGTCGAGCTGGCGCGCCAGGGCCACGCCGGCGTGTTCGCGAAGGCCTCGCCCATCCTCGGCTTCGCCTTCTCGAAGCTCATGTTCATCGCGCTCTTCATCGGGTTCGCCATCAAGATCCCGATGTTCCCGTTCCACACCTGGTTGCCCGACGCGCACGTCGAGGCCCCCACGCCCGTCTCGGTGATCCTGGCCGGCATCCTCTTGAAGATGGGGATCTACGGCATCCTCCGCTTCAACTACCCGCTCCTGCCCGACGCGACCATGTGGGCCGCGAACGCCATCGCCGTCTTCGGCGTCATCAACATCGTCTACGCCGCGTTCGTGTGCCTCGGCCAGACGGACCTCAAGAAGCTCATCGCCTACTCGTCCGTCTCGCACATGGGCTTCTCGCTCCTCGGCATGGCGGCGATGACGCCGGCGGCCATCTCCGGCGCGGTGTTCAACCTGTTCACCCACGGCATCATCAGCCCGATGCTGTTCCTCATCGTGGGCGTGATCTACGACCGCGCCCACCACCGCGAGATCGCGAAGTTCGGCGGGCTGGCCTCGGAGCTCCCCGAGTACTCGGCCATCATGGGCCTCGCCTTCTTCGCCTCGCTGGGCCTGCCCGGCCTGTGCGGGTTCATCTCCGAGTTCATGGTGTTCTCGGGCTCGTTCCCCGTGTTCACCCTCTACACGATCATCTCGGCGACGAGCGTCATCATCACGGCCGCGTACTACCTGTGGGCCATCCACCGGATGTTCCTCGGCAAGCTGAACCCGGCGTACAAGGGCTACCCGGACCTCAACTGGCGCGAGCGGCTCTCGCTCTACCCCCTCGGCGCCATCGCCATCGTCCTCGGCTTCTACCCGCAGGCGATCCTGGGCGTCATCAACACGGGCCTGCACCAGCTCATCCAGGGGCTGCGGCCGCTGTAGCAGCCGCGAGAGACCGCGATGGAATCCCTCGTCTCCCTCGTCCAGAACAACCTGGACTCCGCGCTCTGGTTCCGGCCGGAGCTCGCGCTCACCTTCGGGACGCTCGCGCTCTTCCTGCTCGACCTCTTCTGGCGGAAGAGCGCGGCCCGGGTGACCTTCCTCACGGTGGGGGCGCTCCTCGTGCTCGCCATCACCGCGGGGCTCCTCTGGCAGCAGCCGTCGGATTCGCTGCGCCTCTTCAACGGCATGGTGGCGAACGACGCCTTCGCGTCGTTCTTCAAGTGGCTCTTCCTCGGCGCGGGCGCCCTCACCGTCGTCATCGCCTCGCAGGGGAAGGACTTCCCGCCCGCCCGCATCGGCGAGTTCTACGCGCTCCTCATGGCCATCGTGCTCGGCATGTTCATGATGGCGAGCGCGACCGACCTCCTCATGGTCTACCTCTCCATCGAGCTCGTCTCGATGGTGAGCTACGTGCTCGCCGGGTTCCGCAAGGGCGACCGCAAGGCCGCGGAGGGCTCGCTCAAGTACGTCATCTACGGCGGCGTCGCCTCGGGCGTCATGCTCTTCGGCATGAGCTACCTGTACGGCCTCACCGGCACGACGGGCCTCGTCGAGCTGGGGACGCGCATCGGCGCGCTGCAGATGACCGCGGCCACCAAGATCGCGCTCGTCCTGGGCATCGTCTTCGTCACCGCGGGCGTCGGCTACAAGGTCGCGGCCGTGCCCTGGCACATGTGGTGCCCCGACGTGTACGAGGGCGCACCCACGCCGTTCACGGCATTCCTCTCGGTCGGCCCCAAGGCCGCGGGCTTCGCGCTGGCGCTCCGCTTCTTCCTGTCGGCGTTCGCGACGCCGGGAGCGGCGGGCTCGGGGCTCTCCGGGGCGCTCGCGGGCATCCCCTGGCCCGCGGTGGTGGGCGTCGTCTCCGCCGTCACCATGACGCTCGGGAACTTCACGGCGCTCTCGCAGACCAATCTGAAACGCCTCCTCGCCTACTCGTCCATCGCGCACGCGGGCTACACGCTCATGGGCCTCTCCACGGCCTCGGACCTGGGCGTCCAGGCCGTGATGATCTACATGCTCGTGTACCTCGTCATGAACCTCGGCGCCTTCGTCGTGGTCATCCTCGTGGCGGAGGCGACGGGCTCCGAGTCCATCCTCGACTACAAGGGACTGGCGCGGCGCCATCCGCTCGCGGCGGTCACGTTCGCGATCTTCCTCTTCTCGCTCACGGGCATCCCGCCGTTCGCGGGCTTCACCGGCAAGTGGTACCTCTTCTACGCCGTCTTCGAGCGCATCGGCGGCCCAGGCGGCGGGTGGTACGCGCTCCTGGCCCTCATCGGCGCGCTCAACACGGCGGTGTCGCTCTACTACTACGTGCGCATCGTGCGGGCGATGTTCATCGACCCGCCGTACGCCGCCGACGCGGCGCCCATCCGGCCGAGGGTCGGATACCAGGTGCTCATCGGCGGCTTCTCCGCCGCGATCCTCGTGTTCGGCCTCTGGTGGACGCCGCTCGTCCAGTGGACGGAGGCGTCGATGCACCTCGTCCGGTAGAGATTGCGAGCGCAGGGGCAGCCGGGTGAGGCTGCCCCGCCTGAACGAAGGCGAGCGCAGGCCCAGCCGGATGAGGCTGGGCCGGAGCGAGCGGGGGACTGGGGGGCGCAGCCTCACCGCGACCCCCAGAATGATGTCCGCGAGGTCCCGCCGCCGAAGGCGAAGCGGGACCGAGTGTCCCCCCGCTACTACGGCCGCCGCGCCTCGAGCCGGGCGAGGTCGTCCGCGTGCATGCTCACGTCGCCGAAGTGGCGGTCCGGCGCGACGTGCTCGCCGTGGTAGTCGGAGCCGGCGGTGGGGATCATGTCGAGCCCCTCCGCCATCCGGAGGAAGCGCTCGCGCATCCCCGGGTCGTGGTCGGCGTGGTGGACCTCGAGCCCGTCCACGCCCACCGCGCGCAGCTTCGCCATGGCGCGCGCGTCGATCCTCGAGACGCCGGGGTGCGCGATGGTGGCGGTGCCGCCCGCGGAGCGCACGAGCGTCACCGCGTCGGCGACCTCGAGCCGGAAGCGCGAGACGTAGGCGGGCTTCCCCTCGCCCAGAAAGCGATCGAAGGCCTCCTTGATCGTCGCCGCGTGGCCCGCCTCCACGATGGCCCGCGCCACGTGCGGGCGGCCGATGGTCTTGCCGCCGCTCCACTTCTCGATGTCCACGACGCGGATCTTCACGTGCAGCCCGGCGAGCCGTTCCACGATGCGCTCCATGCGCTCGCGCCTGTGCACCGCGAGCTCGTCCTCGAAGCGGCGCAGCGCCGGGTGCACCGGATCGAGGAAGTGGCCGAGCACGTGGATCTCCTTCTTGCCGAGGAACGTGGAGAGCTCGATCCCCGGCACGAAGCGGATCCCGTGGCCCTTTGCGGCGGCGGCCGCCGCGGGAAGGCCGGCGACGGTGTCGTGGTCGGAGAGCGCCCACACACCCACGCCCGCAGCCTTTGCGCGTGCCGCGACGTCCGCCGGCTCGAGCTCTCCATCGGACGCGAGGCTGTGCGAGTGGAGATCGATCTTGCCGTCAACATTCTTTCCGGGTCCGCCCATGAAAGGCTCACCTCCCCGTGGTAGACTACACCGCGAAAGGCGCTGCGTTCCGACGGATGAGGCGCGGCGCGGGGGTGAGGGACTCCATGCAGCACGTACTCCGGATCTCACGCAAGATCGACTACGGCCTTCGGGCGATGATCTACCTCGCGTCGATCGCCCAGGACTCGGTCGTCCCCTTCCGGGAGATCGCGCGGCAGATGGACGTTCCGGAGGACTTCCTCGCGAAGATCCTGAAGACCCTCGTCGACCAGGGCCTCGTCCGCTCGACGCGCGGCCCGCACGGCGGCTACGCGCTGGCGCGCCCGCCGGCGGCCATCAGCTTCCTCGACGTCATCGAGGCCGTGGAGGGGCCGGTCGCCCTCAACGTCTGCCTCGACGGCGAGGACGCCTGCGGCCACTCCACCGCGTGCACGATGGTCTCGGTGTGGCGGCTCGGCCAGGAGCGCATGCTCGACGTGTACCGGCAGTCGAAGCTCTCCGAGCTCGCCTTCAAGCCCGCGGACGACGGCCAGATCGGCCTCGTGCAGCTCCAGCTCCAGGCCACGGCGCGGACGCCGACGGTCTAGGGGCTTTCGGGCCCGGGCTGCCGCATCCGGCCGGCCCCTCCGCTCGCAATCGTTGACCGTGCCCGCAGCGGCGGCTAACTTCGCGCGCCGCATGCCTCCCTCCCCGAAGGCTCTCCGCAAGCGCTACCTCTCGCGTCCTCCCGTGGAGCCCATGCGGCTCCGGCCGAACATGTCGGTCGAGGACCTCGTGGACGTCTACCGCCGCGCCGGCGCATTCAACGGCGGCCGCCTGGCCGAGGGCTGCGACCTCTTCGGCCGCATGATCGACTCGGGTGCGACCATCGCACTCACCGTGACGGGCGCGATGTCGCCCGCCGGGATGGGCGGCGCCATCCAGGCGATGATCGAGGCCGGCTTCGTGGACCTCGTCATCGCGACGGGCGCGAACCTCTACCACGACCTCCACTTCGCCCTGAAGCTGCCGGTGGTCCAGGGCCACTTCCAGGTGGACGACCGCGAGCTGTACCGCGCCG
>DATDDC010000570.1:0-7569 GCA_036523995.1 Anaeromyxobacter sp. | reverse complement strand
GGCGCTGTCGGCGGTGCTGCTCGCGGGCCTCTACGCCACCATGGCGTACGGCCTCGGGCTCGTCTACGGCGTCCTGCGGGTCGTGAACCTCGCCCACGGCGGGGTGATCATGGCGGGCGCGTACATGGGGTGGGTGCTCTTCGGCTGGCTCCACCTCGATCCGTACGCGTCCATCCCGCTCGTCGTCCTCGCCTGCTTCCTGCTCGGGGCCCTCACCTACCGGCTCCTCGTGAAGCACCTGCCGCGCGGCGCGGCGGGCGGGCCCGCCTCGCTCCTGCTCCTCTTCGGCGTGTGGCTCGTGCTCCGCAACGTGGCCTACCTGCTCTTCACCGGGAACGACCAGGCCATCCGCACGGAGTACTCGACGCGCTCGCTCCCGTTCCTCGGGACGTGGGTGTCCGTGAACCGCCTCGCGGTGCTCGGCGTGGCCGTGCTGACCCCCGCCCTCCTCCACGTCCTCATGAAGCGGACCTACCTCGGGCGCGCCATCCGCGCCGTGGCCCAGAACGCCGACAGCTGCACGCTCGTGGGCATCGACGTCGAGCGGATCTACACGATCACGTTCGGCATCGGGACGGCGCTCGCCGGCCTGGCCGGGCTCCTCTCCGCCACCATCTTCTCGTTCAACCCCGGCTCCGGCTCGGGCGAGCTCCTCAAGTCCTTCGTGGTCGTCGTGCTGGGCGGGCTGGGGAGCTTCCTCGGCACGGGCCTCGCCGCGCTCATCCTCGCCGTGGTCGAGGTGTTCGCCATCCTGGTCCTGCCGTCGTACCTCACCGCCGCCGTCGGGTTCGTGATGCTCGTCCTCGTGCTGGTGCTCCGGCCGGGCGGGCTCTTCGGCCACCGGGTGCTGGGATGACGGCGCCCTGGGCCTCGCGGCTCTCGTCGCTCGTCCGGCCGCGGGCGGCGCTGGGCTTCCTCGTCGCCGTCGCCGCGCTCGCGGCGCTGCCGCAGTTGCTCGACCTCTCGCCCTACAGCCAGAACCTCGTCACCCTCGCCTACCTCATGATCGCCGGCGCGCTCGCCTGGAACTGGATGGGCGGGTACGTGGGCCAGGTGAGCTTCGGCCACGCGGCCATGTTCGGTGTGGGCGGCTTCGTGGCGGCGCGGCTCGTCATGCTGGAGCACCCCGTGCCCGCGCCGCTCGCCTGGATCGCGGGTGGGCTCGCCGCGGGGATCTTCGCCCTGGGCGGCCACCCCATGCTGCGCCTGCGCGGCCCCTACTTCTCCATCGCCACCATCGGCCTCGGGGAGGCCACGCGCCTCTTCTTCACGTACTGGGAGGACTTCACCGGCGGCTCCTCGGGGCTGTCGCTCCCCATCGACCCGGACATGAAGCTCCGCCTCTACTGGTGGGGCCTCGGCTTCGTGGCGCTCGTCGTGGCGGCGTCGTACCTCCTCCGGCGCTCGGCGCTCGGGCTCCAGCTCCTCGCCATCAAGGCCGACGTGGACGCCGCCGCCGACGTCGGGGTGAACGCCACCTTCTACCAGGACCTGGTCTTCGCGCTCTCGGGCGCCGTGGTGGGCGTCACCGGCGGCCTCTACGCCTCGTACTTCAGCTTCATCGAGCCCAACGACATGTTCGGCTTCGACCGCTCCATCGCCTTCGTGCTCATGTCCGTCATCGGGGGGATCGGCACCGTGCTCGGCCCCATGCTCGGCGCCATCGTCTTCGTGCTCCTGCGGCAGTACCTCCTCGCCTCGTACCCGCAGCTCTACCTCGGTCTCTACGGCGTCCTCCTCATCCTCATCATCCTCTTCGAGCCGCTCGGCCTCACCGGGCTCGGCCTGCGGGCCGCGCGGCTCGTGTGGAGGCGGCGCCTCGCCGCGCGCGCCTCGCCCGCCCGGACATGACCGCGGCCCTCCTCGAGACGCGCGCCCTCTCCAAGCGCTTCGGCGGCCTCAAGGCCGTGGACGAGATCGGCCTCTCGCTCGCCGAGGGGGAGATCCTGGGCGTCATCGGTCCGAACGGAGCGGGGAAGACCACCCTCTTCAGCCTCATCGCGGGCTCCCTGCCGCCCACCTCGGGAGAGGTGCTGCTCGACGGGAAGCGCGTCTCCGGGCTGCCGGCGCACCGCATCGTCCGGATCGGCATCGTCCGCACCCACCAGATCGTGCGCCCCTTCCCGAACCTGACCGTGGCGGAGAACGTGACGGTGGGCGCCATCCACGCGGGCGGGCGCGCGGCGGGATCGCCGCGGGAGCGCGCCGCCGAGGCGCTCGAGTTCGTGGGGCTCGCCGACCGGCAGGGCCACCTCTCCTCCACCCTCACGCTCGCGGCGCGAAAGCGCCTCGAGCTGGCGCGCGCGCTCGCCACGGCGCCGCGGGTGCTCATGCTCGACGAGGTGGTCGCCGGCGTGAACCCGGCGGAGGCCATGAAGCTCACCGCGCTCATCCGGCGCATCCGCGACGAGCGCAAGGTCTCGGTCATCATGATCGAGCACGTCATGCCGGCGGTGATGTCGCTCTCGGACCGGGTGGTGGTCCTCGACCACGGGAAGAAGATCGCGGAGGGCGCGCCGGCCGCGGTGGCGAAGGACCCGCTCGTCGTCGAGGCCTACCTCGGGCGTGGCTACGCGGGAGCGCAGGCATGAGCGGGCCCGCGCCGCTCCTCGCCGTCGACGGCATCGACGTCTTCTACGGCGACGTCCAGGTGCTCTACGGCCTCCGCCTCGAGGTGCGCGAGGGGGAGATCGTGACGCTCCTCGGCTCGAACGGCGCGGGCAAGACGACGACGCTCCGGGCCATCGCGGGTCTCCGGCCGCCGCGCAGCGGCGACATCCGCTTCCGCGGCCGCTCGCTCCTCGAGGTGCCGGCGGGCGAGCGCGTCCAGCTCGGCATCGCCCTCGTGCCGGAGGGGCGCGACCTGTGGGGGCAGCTCACCGTGCGCGAGAACCTCGAGCTCGGGGCCTACCCCCGGCGCGTCCGGCCGCGCCTCGCGAGAAATCTAGAGTCCGTCTTCGCGCTCTTCCCGCGCCTCGCCGAGCGCGAGGGCCAGCTCGCCGGCAGCCTCTCCGGGGGCGAGCAGCAGATGTGCGCGATCGGCCGCGCGCTCATGAGCGAGCCGACGCTCCTCATGCTCGACGAGCCGAGCCTCGGCCTCGCCCCCATCCTGGTGGAACAGGTGATGCACACGATCGCCGAGCTGCACGAGGCGGGCATCACCGTGCTCCTCGTCGAGCAGAACCTCCACAAGGCGCTCGAGATCGCCGGGCGCGGGACCGTCATCGAGACGGGCCGGGTGCGCCTCGAGGGCACGAGCGCGGAGCTCAAGGCCAGCGCGGAGATACGCTCGGCCTACCTCGGCATCTGATTATCTTCCGGAGGTGCCCGTGCCCGTCGTCCTCGTGAACCATCCCCTCTGCGCCTCGCACGACACGGGCCCCGGTCATCCCGAGTCGCCGGATCGCCTGGCGGGCATCCTGGAGGCCGTGCGGGCGGACCCCGTGCTCGGGGCCGACCTCGTCCGCGTGGACGCCCAGCCCGCCGAGCCGGACGACCTCGTCCTCGCCCATTCCGCGGCGCACGTCGCCCTGGTGCGGGGCATGGCCCAGCGCGCCGGCCGGCGCGGGAGGATCGACTGGATCGATCCGGACACGGCGGTCTCGGGCGCGTCGTTCTCCGCGGCCCTCGCCGCAGCGGGATGCGCCATCACGGCCGCGGAGCTCGTCGCCTCGGGTCACGCCGGCGCGGCCTTCGCGCTCTGCCGGCCGCCCGGTCACCATGCCGGCTACGACCGCGCGGCCGGGTTCTGCCTCTTCAACAACGTCGTCGTGGCGGCGCGGCGGCTCCAGGCGCTCGGCCTCTCCGAGCGCGTCCTCTTCGTGGACTGGGACGTCCACCACGGCGACGGCACGCAGACGATCCTGTGGGAGGACCCGACCACCGCGTACCTGTCCCTCCACCTCTACCCGCACTACCCGGGCACCGGAGCCGCCTGGGAGCGCGGAGGCGGCGCCGCGACCGGTCACATCCGCAACGTGCCGCTCGCGCCGGGCACCACGGCGGAGGAGTACCGGCTGCGCTTCTCGGCGGCGCTCTCGGCGTCGCTGCGCGCCTTCGAGCCGGACCTCGTAATGATGTCCGCCGGCTTCGACTGCCTGGCGGGCGATCCGCTGGGAGGGCTCCTCCTCGAGCCGGAGGACCTGCACGCCATCGTGCGCGAGACCGTCGAGCGGACGCGCGCCTCGGCCCGGGGGCGCGTCGTGGCCGTGCTCGAGGGGGGCTACGTCCCTCCTCGCGTGGGGCTCGGCGCCGTGAACGTGCTCCGCGCCCTGGCAGGGCTCCCCGCCCTCGCCGCCGCGGGCCGGCACGCTCCCGCGGGGCCCGCGCATCCTTCGTAGCGGGGGGACGCTCGGTCCCGCTCGCCTTCGGCGGCGGGACCTCGCGCCCCCCCGATCCCCCCGCTCGCTCCGGGGCAGCCTCATCCGGCTGCCCCTGCGCTCGCATTGCGGGGGGACGCTCGGTCTCCCTGCGATACGCGGTGAAGAACCTGCGGGACCGCCTGGTCGCGGGCGAGGCGGTGAAGCTCCGCGGCGTCGGGTTCCATCCGAAGCCGATCTCGGTTCCCATCGAGGCGAAGCACGCCGGGCGCGAGAGGATCGAGGTCGCCGGCCGCGAGGTCGACGCCGACCGCTTCGAGGTGAGGCTCGACCTCGAGGGCCTCGAGAAGGTCCTGGATCTCGTGAAGCATCCCGCCGGCGCGGACGTCTGGCTGCACCACGGACGGCCGCCCCAGATCCTCCGCATCAAGTATCCCCTCGCCGAGCCATCGGATCCGGTCGTCCTCCTCGACACGCTGGGCCGGCGCTGAGGCCCGCAAGGGGGCACGGCTCGTCACGGCAGGGTCCTGGCGCGCCGCATGCCGTCCGGCAGGATCCTGCCCGTCACCCCACAGCGAGGACACCCATGCCGACGATCACGCTCAGGCTGAACGGACGATCCGTCACGGCCGCGGTCGAGGCGCGCACGCTGCTCGTGGATCTGCTGCGCGAACGCCTCGGGCTCACCGGGACGCACGTGGGCTGCGACACGAGCCAGTGCGGCGCGTGCACGGTTCACGTCGATGGACTCTCCGTGAAGAGCTGCACCATGTTCGCCGTCGAGGCCGACGGCCACGAGGTGACGAGCATCGAGGGGCTCGCGACGGACGGCGAGCTGCACCCCATGCAGAAGGCCTTCCACGAGAGCCACGCCCTCCAGTGCGGGTTCTGCACGCCGGGCATGGTCATGAGCGCGGTGGACCTCGTCCGCCGCAAGCCCGACGCCTCCGAGAAGGAGATCCGCGAGTGGCTGGAGGGCAACCTCTGCCGCTGCACCGGGTACCACAACATCGTCAAGGCCGTTCAGGCCGCGGCGAAGAGCGCGAGGAGGTGAGCCATGGCCACCGACGGGATCGGCGCATCCGTGCTTCGCAAGGAGGATCGGCGCTTCCTCAGCGGCACCGGGACGTACACGGACGACGTCTCGCGCCCGAACCAGACGTTCATGCAGGTCATCCGCTCGCCGCACGCGCACGCCAGGATCGGGAAGATCAAGGCCGACGCCGCCAGGAAGGCGCCGGGCGTGCTCGCCGTCCTCACCGGCGCGGACCTCGCGGCCGAGAAGATCGGCAACCTGCCGGCGGGCTGGCTCATCCACTCGAAGGACGGGACGCCCATGGTGGAGCCGCCGCACCCGGCCCTCGCCCAGGACAAGGCGAGGTACGTGGGTGACCCGGTCGCCGTCGTCATCGCGGAGACGAAGGAGCAGGCGCGCGAGGGCGCCGCGCTCGTCGAGGTGGACTACCAGGAGCTCCCCGCCGCCGCGACGCTGGCGCAGGCCACCAAGGCCGGCGCGCCCCTCGTCTGGGACCAGGCCAAGGGGAACACCTGCTACGACTTCCAGATGGGCGACGAGGCGGCGGCGAACGCCGCCTTCGCCAAGGCGCACAAGGTCGTGAAGCTCGACCTCGTGAACAACCGGCTCATCCCCAACGCCATCGAGCCGCGCGCCGCGCTCGGCGAGTACGACAAGGTCACCCAGGACTTCACCCTCTACACCTCGAGCCAGAACCCGCACCTCATCCGGCTCCTCCTCGCCGCCTTCAGCTTCGGGATCCCGGAGCACAAGCTGCGGGTCGTCGCGCCCGACGTGGGCGGCGGCTTCGGGTCCAAGATCTTCCACTATCCGGAGGAGTTCCTCGTCCTCTGGGCGGCGAGGAAGATCGGACGCCCGGTGAAGTGGACGGCCCAGCGCAGCGAGTCGTTCATGTCCGACGCGCACGGCCGCGACCACGTCACGCACGCGGAGCTCGCCGTCGCGAAGGACGGGACCTTCCTCGGCCTCAAGGTCCAGACGCAGGCGAACCTGGGCGCGTACCTCTCCACCTTCGCGCCGGCGGTCCCGACCTACCTGTACGTGACGCTCCTCGCCGGCTGCTACAAGACGCCGGTGATCCTCGCCCAGGTGCGGGCGCTGTTCACGAACACCGTGCCGGTGGACGCCTACCGCGGCGCGGGGCGCCCGGAGGCGGCGTTCCTGCTCGAGCGGCTCGTCGATCTCGCGGCCGGCGAGCTGGGCATGGATCGCGTCGAGATCCGCAGGAAGAACTTCATCGACAAGTTCCCGTACCAGACGCCGGTCGCGCTCGAGTACGACTCGGGCGACTACAAGGCGACGCTCGACGCGGCCCTCGACAAGTCGCGCTGGTCCACGTTCGAGCAGCGCCGCGCCGAGGCGAAGAAGCGCGGCAAGCTGCGCGGCATCGGGGTCTCGACCTACGTGGAGGCCTGCGGCATCGCTCCCTCGGCGGTCGCCGGCGCCCTGGGGGCGCGGGCCGGGCTCTACGAGTCCGCGTCCATCCGCGTCCATCCCACGGGATCGATCACCGTCTTCACCGGGACCCACAGCCACGGCCAGGGGCACGAGACGACGTTCGCCCAGCTCGTGGCGGAGAAGCTCGGCGTGCCCATCGCGAACGTGGAGGTGGTCCACGGCGACACCTCGAAGATCCCGTTCGGCATGGGCACCTACGGCTCGCGCTCCCTCGCGGTGGGAGGCTCGGCGCTCGTGCAGGCGGCGGACAAGGTCATCGCCAAGGCCCGCAAGATCGCCGCGCACCTCCTCGAGGCGGGGGAGGGCGACCTCGAGTTCAAGGACGGGAAGTTCACGGTGGTGGGAACCGATCGGTCGAAGACCTTCGGAGAGATCGCGCTCACCGCGTACGTGCCGCACAAGTACCCGGCGGGCCTCGAGCCCGGGCTCGAGGAGACCGCCTTCTACGATCCCAAGAACTTCACCTTCCCGGCGGGCTGCCACATCGCCGAGGTGGAGATCGATCCGGAGACCGGCCACACCGACGTCGTCGCCTTCACCGCCGTGGACGACGTGGGCAGGGTGGTGAACCCCATGATCGTCGAGGGCCAGGTGCACGGCGGCGTCGCCCAAGGTGTCGGCCAGGCGCTGCTGGAGGGGGCGGTCTACAGCAAGGAAGGCCAGTTGGTGACGGCGAGCTACATGGACTACTGCATGCCGCGCGCCGGTGATCTGCCTCACCTGCAGGTGGCCATGACCAGCACGCCCTGCCCCTCC
>DATDDC010000569.1:0-1932 GCA_036523995.1 Anaeromyxobacter sp. | reverse complement strand
CGCGCCGCGGAGGAACAGCCGGAAGGCGTAGTGCGAGAGGCGCGCCTCGAGGGCGCGGGCGAGGGCCGGCTCCGGGTCGGGATCGAACGGCACGTCGGGCGGGGACGGCCGGGGATCGAGCCCGCGCCGGCGCAGCATGAGGATCGGCTCGGAGCGGGCGATCTCGTCCCGGACCTCCCTCGCCGGCCGCGCGGCCGCCGCGGCCTCCATCTCGCGCGCGGTGCGGCGCCTCGCCATCGGCGCCATGGTAGCGCGCGGGACTACGCGGCGCGGTACAGCATCACCGAGAACCACCCGCGCTCGTCGGTCCACCTCCGCTGCGGGCGCCAGCCGGCCGCGAGGGCGAGCTCGTCGAAGGCGCGCGGCTCCCACTTGTACGCGCTCTCGGTGTGGATGGTCTCGCCGGCGGCGAAGCGGAAGGTCTCCCCGGCCACCGAGACCTCCTGGGCCTGCAGGGACTCGAGGTGCATCTCGACGCGCGAGCGGACCGGATCCCAGAGCGACCGGTGCCGGAACGCCGAGAGCCGGAAGTCTCCGCCGAGCTCGCGGTTCATGCGGGCGAGGAGGTTCAGGTCGAACGCGGCGGTGACGCCGCGAGCGTCGTCGTAGGCGCGGACGAGCGTCTCGGCCTCCTTGGGCGCGTCGACGCCGATGAGGAGCCCGCCCCCGGGCCCGGCGTCGCGCGCCATGCGTCCGAGGAGCGCGACGGCGTCGGGCGGGTCGAAGTTCCCGATGGTGGAGCCGGGGAAGAAGGCGATCCGGCGAGCGCAGGGGATGCCCTCGAGCGGCAGGCGCACGGGCGCCGTGAAGTCGGCGGCGACGGGGAAGACGGCGAGGCGGGGGAAGCGCAGGCGCACCGCGCCCTCCGCCTCGCGGAGGGAGTCGGAGGAGATGTCCACCGGAACGTAGGCGGCCGGCCGGTCGAGGGTGGCGAGGAGCCGCACCGTCTTCCGGGCGATGCCCGCGCCGTACTCGAAGACGAGGGCGCCGGGACCGATGCCCGCGGCGATCTCCGCCGCGCTCCGCGCCAGGATCCCGCCCTCGACCCGCGGCGGGTAGTACTCGGGCTGCTCGCAGATGAGCTCGTAGAGCGCCCCGCCGCGCGCGTCGTAGAGCCATTTCGGCGAGATGGCCTTGCGCGGCCGGGCGAGCCCCGCCCTCACCTCCTCCGCGAAGCGCTCGGCCTCCGCCGCACCACCGGCGTGGCCGAGCGCCAGGTCGTCCGTTCTCAGGCGTGGCTCCCTTCGCTCGGCATGGGCTCAGAACGTTCGCGCGCGAGCGGCCCGATGCAACGAATTCGGCGGCGCCGCCCCTGCGAGGGGCCAGGCGGGAGCCCGGGAGGCATTCCCGGCGCTCGTCACCTCGTTTCCCGGACCCAACGCGGCCTCGCCGGGGTAGCCTCCCCGCGTGCAAGACCCACGGCAGGAGCTCTCTCGCCGCCTCGCCGCGCGCCGCGAGACCGTCGCGCGCCTCGATCGCATCGATGCGCGGATCGCCCTGGGCCGGCTCGCCGTCTTCGCCGCCGCGCTCGCGCTCGCCTGGCTCGCCTTCGGCGCCCGACGCCTCTCCGCGGCGTGGCTCCTCGCGCCGGGGGCGGCGTTCCTCGTCCTCGCGGTGCTGCACGATCGCCTCTTCGCGGCGCGGGACCGGGCGCGGCGGGCCATCGCGTTCCACGAGCGCGCGCTCGCGCGGCTCGACGGCCGCTTCGCCGGCACCGGCACGCCCGGCGACGCCTTCGCGGATCCCGCCCATCCCTGCGCGGTCGACCTCGATCTCTTCGGCGTCGGGTCGCTCTTCGAGCTCCTCTGCGCCGCCCGCACCCGGCCGGGCGAGGAGCGGCTCGCGTCCTGGCTCCTCGCGCCGGCGGCTCCGGACGAGGTGCGCGCGCGGCAGCGTGCCGTCGGCGCCCTCGCGCCGCGGCTCGACCTGCGG
>DATDDC010000568.1:0-5624 GCA_036523995.1 Anaeromyxobacter sp. | reverse complement strand
ACCTCTCCGAACTCCACCCTGTGAAACCGCCGCGTCCGCTCGCGCGCCCGCGCCCACGCCGGCCCCGCTGCGCGAGACCACCCACAAGGTCGTGGTCGTGGGCGCCTCCACGGGAGGCACCGAGGCCATCCGCACGTTCCTCGCGGCCATGCCCCCGGACGCGCCCGGGATCGCCATCGTGCAGCACATGCCCGAGGTGTTCACGGCGCAGTTCGCGCGCCGGCTCGACGGCCTCTGCCGCATCGAGGTGAAGGAGGCGGAGCAGGACGATCGGCTCTCGCCGGGGCGCGCGCTCATCGCCCCCGGCAACCGCCACCTCGTGGTGCGCCGCACCGGAGCCGTCTACTGCGTGGACGTGGAGGACGGGCCGCCGGTCTCGCTGCACCGCCCCAGCGTGGACGTCCTGTTCCGCTCGGCGGCGCGGTCCGCCGGCGCGAACGCGGTGGGCGT
Organism: Anaeromyxobacter sp.; assembly: GCA_036523995.1. GTDB lineage: Bacteria > Myxococcota > Myxococcia > Myxococcales > Anaeromyxobacteraceae > Anaeromyxobacter. The sequence continues at coordinate 5,174 of DATDDC010000568.1, read as the reverse complement.
CCTGCTGACCGGCATGGGCGACGACGGCGCCGATGGGCTCCTCGCCCTGCGCGAGGCCGGGGGCCACACCATCGCGCAGGACGAGTCGACCTGCGTGGTCTTCGGGATGCCGAGAGAGGCGATCGCTCGGGGCGCGGCGCGCGACGTGCTGCCGCTTCCACGGATTCCACACGCGGTCCTGCGATGGGCCGCATGAGTCGGGGCACGGGACGAGGAGAGCCATGAGAAACGTCTCCATCGGGGTGCGTCTGGCGCTGGGGTTCGTGGCGATGCTCGCCCTCACCGGAGCGGTGGCCGGGAGCGGCTACTGGGGGATGGACCGGATCTCCGGGGTCGCGCTCGAGATGCTCGCGACCGACGCGAAGATCGCGCGCGTCGCCGAGGACGCCCGCGCCCGCGCCATGGAGACGCGCCGCTACGAGAAGGACATGATCCTCTGGATCGGGAACGTCGCCAAGCAGGGCGAGTACGAGCGCAAGTGGCTGGACCTCATCCAGCGCTTCCGGGACGACCTGCGCGACCTCGACAAGCTCGTCGAGGCCGGCGATCGGGCCGCCGTGGACGCCATGCGGCGCGACCTCGACCAGTACGTCGCCGCGGTCGAGACCCTCTTCGGCGACATGCGGAGCGGCAAGCTCACCACCCCGCAGCAGGCGAACGCCGAGATGGAGCTGCACAAGGACGGGATCCACGACCTCCTCAAGAACGCCTTCGAGCTCGCGCAGAGGCACGAGGCCGTCATGGAGAAGCAGGCGGACGTCATCCAGGGCCACGTGTCCTCGGTGCGCGCGACCCTGCTCGGCATCCTCGCCGGCGCCATCCTGGTCGGCATCGCCATCAGCCTCGGCATCACCCGCTCCATCACCGTGCCGCTCGCCGGCACCGTGCGCGCGGTCGAGAAGGTGGCGGCGGGCGATCTGCGCGAGGTGCCGGCGGTCGATCGCGGCGACGAGGTGGGACGGCTCCAGGCCGCCATGCGCGACATGGCCGAGAAGCTCGCCGCCGTCATCGGCGAGGTCCGCAGCGGCGCCGAGGCGCTCACCGCCGCCTCCCAGCAGGTCTCCGCCACGTCGCAGGCGCTCTCGCAGGGCACGGGCGAGCAGGCGGCGAGCGTGGAGGAGACCACGTCCTCGCTCGAGGAGATGAGCGCCTCCATCACGCAGAACGCGGAGAGCTCGCGCCAGACGGAGCAGATGGCCTCGGCCGGCGCCAGGAACGCGGAGGAGAGCGGCAAGGCCGTGACGGAGACGGTGAACGCCATGCGCGAGATCTCGGAGCGCATCTCGATCATCGAGGAGATGGCCTACCAGACGAACCTCCTCGCCCTGAACGCGGCCATCGAGGCGGCGCGCGCCGGCGATCACGGCAAGGGCTTCGCCGTGGTGGCGACCGAGGTGCGCAAGCTCGCCGAGCGCGCCCAGAAGGCGGCGGGCGAGATCGGCAGCCTGGCCGGCTCGAGCGTGAAGGTGGCCGAGCGATCCGGGTCGCTCATCGTGGAGCTCGTGCCCGCCATCCGGAAGACCGCCGACCTGGTGCAGGAGGTCGCCGCCGCGAGCCACGAGCAGTCCACCGGCGTGCAGCAGGTCTCGAAGGCCATGGGCGTGGTCGATCAGGTGACGCAGCGGAACGCATCGGCGGCGGAGGAGCTCTCGTCCACGGCGGAGGAGATGGCTTCCCAGGCGGAGGCGCTCTCCCAGCTCGTGGGCTTCTTCCAGGTGGCGAGCCACGTGGCCGCGGCGAGCCACGCCGTCTTGCACGCGCCCCAGCTCGCGGCTCCGAAGCCGCCCAGGGCGGCGGTCGCCGCTCCCGCGCAGCCGCCCCCGCACCTGCCCGCTCCCGCGCCGCGCAACGGCGCGCCGAAGGACGGGCGCGACGGGGAGTTCCGGCGCTTCTGAGGGTCGCCCCGTCGCCGGGCGCGCGGGCGAGCCATCGCCCTCGCGCCCGCACGTCGTGAGAGCCCTCCGCGCGCCACCCGCTCACCGTCCCCGCGAAGCACCGCCGCTCTCTTGCCACCACGGTGGGCGGGCGCCTCACTCCTTCTTCTTCAGCCGGCCCTCGTTCTCCCGGATGAAGGCGCGGATGTCCTCGGCCATGTCGAGCAGCTTCAGCCACTGCTCCTGGTAGAGCGTCACGGGAAAGCGGCCGAGCCCGTACACGGACACGGCGCCCTTCTCGCTCACCTTGATCGAGGTGCCCCGGCTCCCGCGCGCCTTGAGGGCCGCGTTCTCCGCCTTGAGCTTCTCGAGCTCGGCCTTGAGATCCTCTTCGCTGGGCATCGGTTCCTTCCGTGTGAAGGGGTTCACGCCGCCGGGGCTTCCCGCACCGCGATCGCCGGGCCGCTGCGGAGCGTCTGGTACACGACGCAGTAGCGCTCGGTCAGCTCGAGGAGCTTACGCCGATCCTCGGGACCTGCGTCGGAATCGATCGCGACGAGGAGGCGGATCTCGCGGAAGCCGACGGGCGCGTCCTTGGCCACGCCCAGCGTGCCGCGGAAGTCGAGGTCGCCCTCCGCGCGGAGGCGCGCCCCGCGGAGCGCGATCCCGAGCGAGGTCGCGACGGCCGAGAGCGTGACGCCCGCGCAGGCGACGAGCGCCTGGAGCAGCATGTCGCCCGAGCAGGCGAGCGCGCCGGTGCCGCCGGTGGCGGGATGCAAGCCCGCCTTCACCAGCGCGCGGCCGGTCTCGACGCTGCACGAGACGCCCTCGCCCAGGCTTCCTTCCGCCCGGAGCGTGAGGACGGCCTCGGCGGGCTCGTCGCGGTACCTCTGCTTCAGCGGCGCCTGCAGCGCGCGCAGCTCGTCCCGGTTCATGCGGATCTCCTTTCGTCCGGTCGGGTGCCCCTGCAGGTCTACCGTCGTGAAGGCCCGCCCGCTACCCGGCCTTCGCCGCCGGCAGGAACGCCCCCACCGCAGCCAGGAACGCCTCCGGCTTCTCGATCTGGGGGCAGTGGCCGCAGCCGGGCACGAGCGCGAAGCGGGCGCCGGCGATGCCGTCGGCGAGCCTCCTCACGAGCTGCGGCGGGGTGGTCTGGTCGAGCTCGCCTGCCAGGACGAGCGCGCGGTTTTGGATCCGGCCGAGCTCGGGCGCGAGATCGACCTGGGTGAGCGCGAGGCACAGCGTCGAGAAGGTGCCGGGATCCATGCGCCGCAGCGCCTCCTTCCGCTCCCCGACGACGTCCGGGTGCGCCTCGATGTAGCCCTGCGGGAACATCCGGCGGACGGCCGTGTCGAGCGCCGCGCCCATCCCCTGCGCGCGCACGGTGCGCGCCAGCGCCCGGAGCGGCTCCTTGCCGGCCTCCGGGAAGGAGGCCAGGCAGTCCACCAGCACGAGGCGATCGAGGCGATGGCCGTGGCGCACCGCCAGCGCGGCCGCCACGAAGCCGCCGAGCCCGTTTCCGAGGACGTCCGTGTCGCCCGGCAGGCGCAGCGCCTCGAGCGCCGCGGCGACGCGGTCGGCCAGGTCCTCGATGGTCGTGCCGCCCGGCGCCGACCTCCCGTAGCCGGGGAGGTTCACGCGCCAGACGCGCCGCTCGCGCGCGAGCGCCGGCGCCACGGCGTCGAACGCGGAGCGGTCCGTGAGCAGGGAGTGGAGCAGGACGAGATCGCGGCCCGACCCCAGGGGCTCCACGTCCATCCCTCCGTATCTCGTCTCCACGAGCGCCATGGCGGCCTCACACGATCCCCAGGTGAGCTTCGAGGATCTCCCGGCGGCCCTGGATGTCCGCGACGGTCCCCTCGTGGACGATGGTGCCGTGGTCGAGGATGACGACGTCGTCCGCGACCTTCAGCGCGAGGCCGGTGTTCTGCTCGACGAGGACCATGGAGAGCCCGCGCTCCTTCAGGGCGAGGAGCGCCTGCGCCACGCTCGCGACGACCTGGGGGGCGAGGCCCTCGGACGGCTCGTCGAGGAGGAGGACGCGCGGGTTCAGGAGCAGCGCTCGGCCGATCGCCACCATCTGCTGCTCCCCGCCGGAGATGTGGGCGGCGAGCGCGTCCTGGCGAGCCCGGAGCTGCGGGAAGAGGCCGTACACGTCCTCGAGCTTCCACGCCGCGTCGCCGTTCCGCGGCGGGCGCGCCGCGACCAGCAGGTTCTCCCGCACCGTGAGGCTCGGGAAGAGGCGCCGGCCCTGCGGGACGAGCCCGACCCCCTTCGCGGCGATGGCCTCCGGCGCCCGGCGGGCGATGGGCTCGCCGAAGAGCGTGATCTCGCCCTCGCGCGGAGGGAGGAAGCCGATGATGGAGTTGATGCAGGTCGTCTTGCCGGCGCCGTTCCGGCCGAGGAGGACGAGGAGCCGTCCGCGCTCGAGGCGGAAGCTCACGCCGCGGAGGACGTGGCTCTCGCCGTAGAAGGCCTCCACGCCGGAGAGGCGCAGCGCCTCAGCCACCGAGGTACACCTCCTTCGTCCTGGGGTGCGCCACGACCTCGCCGCGCGTCCCCTGGACGATGAGCTGCCCGTAGTGCAGCACGGTGATGCGCTCGGCGTAGGCCAGGGCCGCGTCCATGTCGTGCTCGATGAGGAGGACCGTCACGTCCCGTGGGATGGCGGCCAGCACCGCCTGGATCTGCGCGCGCTCCCCGGCGGAGAGGCCCGCGAGCGGCTCGTCGAGGAGGAGCAGGCGCGGCTTCTGCGCGAGGGCCATCGCGATCTCGAGGCGCCGCTTCTCGCCGTAGGACGTCTGCGAGACGGGTCGGTCGCCCAGCGCCTCCAGGCCGACGCGGGCGAGCACGGCGCGGGCCTCGCCGCGAACGTCCGCGCGATCGCCCAGCGCGGCGGCGCAGCTCCAGCGCAGGGGGGACGTCCCGAGGAGCGCCAGGACGACGTTGTCCTCGACGGTGTCCCTGGGGAAGAGCGTCAGGATCTGGTAGGTGCGGCCGAGCCCGAAGTGGACGCGCCGGTGGGTCGAGAGGCGCGACACGTCCCGTCCGAAGAGGCGCACGGCGCCGCGGTCCGGCCTGAGCTCGCCGCCGATGAGGTTGAAGAGCGTGGTCTTGCCCGCGCCGTTCGGGCCGATGAGGAGGTGCCGCTCGCCGGCGTTCACCGTGAGGTCGAGCCCGGAGATGACCGGCAGGCCGCCGAACGCCTTCGAGAGCCCGCGGATCTCGAGCGCCGGGGCCGTCACGCGGCGCCTCCGCGCGGCGCGGCGGCGCGGGCCCGCCCGGCGCCCGGCTCGGCGG
>DATDDC010000567.1:0-4082 GCA_036523995.1 Anaeromyxobacter sp. | reverse complement strand
CCCATGTGGAGCGACGCCTGGGCCACGCCGCCGCCCATGGTCACCCAGGATGCCTGGAGGTTCGGGACATTGTCGAGGACGAGGCGCGAGAGCGCGTTCGTGCGGAGGTAGGCGTGGGCGCTCGTGTCCGACGCCTCGAGGCGCGTGTGGGCGGACTGGAAGGGCCAGCAGATGAAGGCCGTGAACCCGCCGGTCTGGTCCTGCAGCTCACGCAGGCGCATGAGGTGGGCCACGCGGTGGCGGGCCTCCTCGCCCACCCCGAACATGAGGGTGGCGGTGCTCTTGAGCCCCTTCTCGTGGGCGGCGCGCATGACCTCGAGCCACTCGTCGGTCGAGCACTTGAGCGGCGCGATGCGCCGGCGCACCTCGTCGTCGAGCACCTCGGCGCCGCCGCCCGGGATGGAGTCGAGCCCCGCGGCCACGAGCCGGTCGATGGTGGTGCCGAGGTCGAGCTGGCTCGTGCGCGCGATGTGCCAGATCTCCTCCGGCGAGAGCGCGTGCAGGTTGATGGTGGGCCAGCTCGCCTTCACCCAGCGGAACAGGTCCTCGTACCACTCGATGGCGAGGTCGGGGTGGAGCCCGCCCTGGAGCAGGATCTCGATGCCGCCCAGGGCCACGGTCTCGTCGATCTTCTGCGTCAGCTGCTCGCGCGTGAGCACGTAGGACTCGGCGTGGCCGCGCGGCCGGTAGAACGCGCAGAAGTGGCAGGCGGTGGTGCAGACGTTCGTGTAGTTCACGTTCCGCGAGACGATGTACGTGACCACGCCCTCCGGATGCAGGGAGCGGCGCCGCAGGTCGGCGGCGAGCCCCAGCTCGAGGAGCGGGGCCTTCTCGTCGAGCAGCTCCGCCTCGTCCGCGTCGAGCCGCTCGCCGTCCGCGCCCTTCTGCAGGGCGGTGTCGAGAGAGACCCTGCGGCGGGCGCGGCGGGTCCTCACCACGTCGTCCACGAAGCGGAGCTTCATGGGCGGGAGGAAGCCCTTGGCGGCGGCCCGCCCCAGGAACTCCTCGAGCCCCTGCAGCTCGAAGGGGCCGAGGCCGTAGCGCACGCGCTGGGTGAGGTAGCGGCGGTACTTCTCCGGGTCGCCGCCCTTCTCGCGCGCGAAGGCCCGGGCCAGCTCGGTGCGGATGCCGAGGCCGTGCTGGGCGGCCCGCGTGAGCTCCTGGACGTCCTCGGGCGTGACGCGCCCCGGCCGCGCCGCCCACAGCGCGAAGATCATGGGGAGCCCGGTCATGCGGGTCCACTCGCGGCCGAGGTCCATGACGTGGTTGGCGCGGACGTCGAAGCCGCGGTCGCCGATGACGAGCGCGCCCTTCGTGCCCTTGGCGCGCGCCAGCCCCTCCTCGGCGGGGAGGAGCGTGAACTTCGGGTGAACACCCATGTCGTCGAGGACGAGCTTCGTGAGCACGTGCGAGGTGCGCGAGGCGGTGTCGAGGAACACCTCGTCCCAGATGGCGGGCGACTGCTCCCCGGCGAGCACCACCGTCTGGACCGGCCCGTCGGCGCCGATGGCGATCCCGGGGACGATCTCGTACTCCCCGCCGCCGGGGAGCGCGCCCACGGAGACGAGCGCCATGTCCACCTCGCCCGCCTCCAGCATCGCCGCGCAGCGGGACGGCTCCGCCAGGACGAGCTCGATGCGCTCGGACTTCTCGAGCCCCGCCCAGAGCGGGCGCGCATTCAGGAACGAGACGGCTGCGGCGCGGAGCTTGGTCATGCGGATACCCGATGTTGCGGCGAGGGCTCGCCGCCGTCATGCACTTTGAGGACGTGGTAGAGCGAGTCGCGCTCCGCCGGGACGCGGCCCGCCGCCCGGATGAGCTCGTGGAGGGTCCGCTCGGAGAGCGCCTGGGGCGTCGACGCGCCCGCCATGTGGTAGATGCGCTCCTCGAGCACCGTGCCGTCGACGTCGTCGACGCCGAACGCGAGCGCGGTCTGGGCGAGCCGCTCGCCCAGGGACACCCAGTACGCCTTCACGTGATCGAAGTTGTCGAGGTAGAGGCGGGCCACGGCGAGCGTGCGGAGCGCGTCGTAGCCGGTGGGCTTCGGGAACGCCTTCCCGATCATGTTGTGCTCGGGGTGGAAGGCGAGCGGGATGAAGACCTGGAAGCCGCCCGTCTCGTCCTGCAGCTCCCGGAGCCGCCGCATGTGATCGACCCGCTCGTCCAGCCGCTCGATGTGGCCGTAGAGCATGGTCGAGTTCGTCTTCATGCCGAGCCGGTGCGCGGTGCGGTGGATCTCGATCCACTGATCGGCGGTGGCCTTCTCGTCGCAGATCTTGCGGCGCACGCGGGGCGCGAAGATCTCGGCGCCGCCGCCGGGCATGGTGTCCATCCCCGCCGCGCGGAGCTCCCGGAGCACCTGCTCGTAGCTCTTCTTGAACTTCTCCGCGAAGAAGTGGATCTCGATGGCGGTGAAGGCCTTGATGGCGAGCTCGGGCCAGGCCTTGCGGATGCGCGAGAGGAGCTCGGTGTAGTACTCGAAGGGCAGGTCCGGGTGGAGGCCCGAGACGATGTGCACCTCGGTGATCCCGAGCGGACGCTTCGAGACCACCTTCTGCACCGCCTCGTCGAGGGACATGGTGTAGCCCTCGGAGGCGTGCTTGTCGTCGGGCCGCGCGAACGAGCAGAACTTGCAGTTCGCGACGCAGACGTTGGTCGGGTTGAGGTGCACGTTCCGGTTGTAGAAGGTGAGGTCGCCGTGGCGTTTCTCGCGGACGTGGTTCGCGAGCGCCCCGACGGCGGCGAGGTCCGCCGTCTCGAGGAGGCGGAGCGCCTCCGCGTCGGTGATGCGCTCGCCGCCGAGCACCTTGTCGCGGATCTCGGCGAGGCCGTCGCGCTCGAGGGCGCGGTTCGCGAGGGAGGAGAGGGGCATCTACGTTTCCTCCGTGGGCTCGGGCGAGCGGGGGCTCATCCCGTCCCAGCGCTTCATCAGGTCATTGGGGAGGCCGAGGCGGTCGAGGACGCGCGCCACGACGGTGTCCACGAGCTGCGGGATCGTCTTCGGCCCCGAGTAGAACGAGGGCGAGGCGGGCATGACGAACGCCCCCGCCTCGATCACCTGGGCGATGGCCCGCGCGTGCACGAGCGAGAGGGGCGTCTCGCGCAGGACGAGGAGGAGCTTCTTCCGCTCCTTCAGCATGACGTCGGCGGCCCGGCCCACGAGGTCGACCGAGATGCCGTAGGCGATCCGGGCCAGCGCGCCCGCCGAGCACGGCACGATGACCATGCCGTCGTAGAGCGAGGAGCCCGAGGCGAACGGCGCCGTGAAGTCCTGGTTCTTCCAGGTCTTGAAGGGGTAGCGCGGCTCGGCGCCGATCTCGTGCTTCCAGACCTGCTTGCCGGTCTGCGTGAAGACGAGGTCGGCCGAGACGCCGTGGTCCGGCCCCTTCTCGGCGAGGAAGTCGAGGAGGCGCTTCGCGTAGGGCGCCCCGGAGGCGCCGGCGACGGCGACCACGAGCTTCATGCCCGCACTCCGGTGACGAGCCCGCACACGCCCGGGAAGAGGGTCCGCCCGCGCACGTCGCGGAACCCGGCCGAGCGCGCGCCCTCCTCGAACTCCGGCCGCGCCGCGAAGCGCTCCATGGACTCGACGAGGTAGCGGTAGGCCGCGGGATCGGGCGAGAGGAGCCGCCCCAGGACGGGGAGGGCGAGCCGATCGTACGCGCGGTGAACGAGGCGCGGGCCGGCGGACTGCGGGCGGAAGAACTCGAGGACGCCGAGCCGCCCGCCGGGCCGCAGCACCCGCGCGATCTCCGCGAGGCCGGCGCGCCAGTCGTCGAGGTTCCGCATGCCGAAGGTGACGGTGGCGAGGTCGAAGGCGGCGGGCCGGAACGGCAGCGCCAGCGCGTCCGCCTGGGCCGCCGGCAGGCGCGTCTTGGCCACGCCGCGGGCGAGCATCTGGAAGGAGAAGTCCGCGCCCACCACGGAGAGGCCGGGGGCGCGCGCCCTGGCGAGCCGGGCCACGTCCATGGTCCCCGCGCACAGGTCGAGGAGCGACTCGCCGTCCCGGGGCGCGAGGGCGGAGAGGAGCGTCCGCCGCCAGACCTGATCCACCCGCAGCGTCATGACGCGGTTCAGGAGGT
>DATDDC010000566.1:0-4579 GCA_036523995.1 Anaeromyxobacter sp. | reverse complement strand
ATCCGCTCGACGCGCTCCTCCTTGGTCGCGCCGGTGTAGTCGGGCACGCGGTGGACGCGGCGGTTGTCGGAGAGCTGGCGCAGCTCGGGGGCGAGCGCGTTCGGGTACACGATGGAGTCCTTCTCGGAGAGGAGGATCCCGAAGTGCGAGATGCCCATCTCCTCGAAGACGTCCATCGCCTCCTTGCGGATGGGGCCGCGGCACACGATGAGCGGCTTGAGGTCCTCGCAGGCGAAGGAGCGCACCCAGGCGGACTGCGACGTCGAGAGCCGCCGATCGCGGTGGGTGAGCGGGTTGTCCTTGTACCAGTCAACGGTGGGAGCCATTCGGTTTCTCCGGAAAAGCAGTTCTAAACCTTGGCGACCAGTCGTAGGGCGGTGAGGATCGGGCGGGCGCATTCCGCTTCGCGAAAAGCGCCGCGCCCGGACATGAGACCGCCCTAGTGGAACTCGCGCTGCGGGCCGGTCATGGCGGACGGCTGGTAGTGGCGGAGCAGGAAGTGCAGGTTCTGGCCGAGCACCTCGCGCAGATCGGTCGGCATGACGAGCGAGGAGATCGAACCGAGGGCGAGGCCCTCCTTCGGGTTCATGAGCTCCTTCTCGTACCGGCGGTTGAGCAGCGCCTCCTGCGCCTTGAGCCACTCCGCCGCTTCCTTGTCGGCGTCCTTCTTCGCCTCGGGGCCGTCCATGCCGGCGGCGGTGCGCTGCGCCGCGCCCTTCCTGGCCATGGCCTGGGCGTCGCCGCGGATCTTCCGGAGCTCGTCCTTGTAGACGAACTCCTTGCCGGCGGGGCCCATCACCGCGAGGCGCGTGGTGGGCAGGGCCAGCACGAGATCCGCGCCGGTGGGGTAGTTGTTGTACGACGCGTACGCGCCGCCGAAGGCGTTGCGGAGGATGAGGAGGATGCGCGGCGTCCGCACGTCGACGATGGCGTCGAGCATGGAGCGGCCCGCCTGCACGATGCCGCGCGCCTCCTGCTCGCGGCCGGGGAGGAAGCCCGTCGTGTCCTCCATGAAGATGATGGGGATGTTGTAGATGTTGCAGAACCTCACGAACCTCGCGATCTTCACCGCCGAGTCGCAGTCGATCTGGCCGGACCCGACCGCGCTGTTGTTCGCGACGAAGCCCACCACGTGCCCGCCCAGGCGGCCGAAGGCAGTCACGACCTCCCGGGCGCGCTCGGGCTGGATCTCGAAGTAGTCGCCGTAGTCGCAGACGCCCTGGATGACGATCGACACGTCGAACGGCGTGTTGAAGCCGGCCGGCGAGTTGAAGGCCTTCTTGAGGAGCGTGTTGATCTCCCAGGTCCTGCGGTCGAGGGGATCGCTCGTCTCCTCGAACGGCGGCGCGACGTGGTTGTTGTCGGGGAGGTAGCTCAGGAGCCGCACCGCCTGGCGGAGCGCGGCGAGCTCGTCCGCCACGGTGAGGTCGGCGACGCCGGAGGCGCCGTGGACCTTCGGTCCGCCCAGGTCCTCGGCGGTGATGTCCTCGCCGAGCACGCTCTTCACCACGCCGGGCCCGGTGAGACCGAAGAAGGTCTCGGCCGGCTGGATGACGAAGCTGCCCTGGCGCGGGAGGTAGGAGCCGCCGCCGGCGTTGAACCCGAACATGCACATGATGGACGGGACCACGCCCGAGATCTTGCGGAGCGCGGTGAAGGCCTCGGCGTAGCCGTCGAGGCCGCCCACGCCGGCGGGCACGTAGGCGCCGGCCGAGTCGTTCATGCCGATGAGGGGGATGCCGCGCTCGCCGGCGAGGCGGAAGAGCCGGGCGAGCTTCGAGCCGTTCGTCGCGTCCATGGAGCCGGCGCGGACGGTGAAGTCGTGGCCGTAGCAGGCGACGTCGCGGCCGTCGATGTTGAGCACCGCCGTGACGAGGGAGGCGCCGTCGAGGTTCTTTCCCCAGTTCTGGAAGAGGACGATGGGGTCCTTGTCCGTGAGGACCCGGATCCGCTCCCACACCGTCATGCGCTTCTTCGCGTGCTGCTTCTCGATCTGCTCGATGGGCACCGAGCGGATGGGGCGCTGGATGAGGTCGTACCCCTCCTTCATCGCCTCCTCGTAGCCGCCGGTCGCGCGGGCGATCTCGCCCGGGATCGTGAACTCGACCTTCTCCGGCGGATCGAGCGGGTTCGTGAGGATGGGCTTCAGCGCTTTCGTCGACATTGGGGCTCGTTCCTCGTCGAGAATTGGAACGTCGGTGGAACGCGTGCGGGACGCGACGGCGGCCTCTCGCGGAGGCCGAAAGTCGACGGCTCCGGTCGGAAAAAGGACCAGATTCTGGCAGGATTGCCCTGCTCCGACAAGGCGAGAGGGCGCCGCAAAACGGAAATCGAACGCCGCGGCGCGGCAACCTGCGCGCTCGCGCACGGACGCGGCGAGCCCGAACGGAAAACACCCGATCCGGCGGCGCCGGGGCGACCTTTCTTGCGGCCCCCCGGTCGACCGGAGAGGATGCGCGCGGTGCTCGCCTTCTCGATCGTCTACTGGCTCTTCGCCGTCGCCATCATGCCGCCCCTGTTCGCCGTGGCGCTCGCGATCTTCCTCGTCACGCTCCCCTTCGATCGGCGCCGGCTCGTCCTCCACCTCTATTGCTGCGCCTGGGGGTCGCTCTACGTCGCGGCGAACCCGTTCTGGCGCATCGGCGTCGAGGGTCGCGAGAAGCTCCCCTGGCGCGGGCCCGCCGTCCTCGTCGCGAACCACCTCTCGCTCCTCGACATCCCCCTCCTCTACGCGCTCTTCCGGCCGTTCAAGTGGGTGTCGAAGGGGGAGCTGTTCCGGGTGCCCATCGTCGGCTGGACGATGGCGATCAACGACTACGTGCGCGTCTGGCGCGGAGACCCGGAGTCGGTGCGGCGGATGCTCGAGCACTGCCGGCGCCACATCGAGAGAGGGACGCCCGTGCTCCTCTTTCCCGAGGGCACGCGCTCCCGCGACGGCCACCTGCAGCGCTTCAAGGACGGCGCGTTCCGGCTCGCCCTCGACACCGGGTGCCCGGTGTTCCCCATCGCCGTCTCGGGGACGTTCGAGGCGCTTCCCGCGACGGGCCTCTCCATCAAGAAGGGCATGCGGGCGCAGGTGCGCGTCCTCGATCCCCTCCGGCCCGCGGACTACCCCTCGCTCGAGCAGCTCCGGGAGGCCGCCCGGGCGGCCATCGCCTCCGCGCTGCCCGAGGAGGCGAGGCCGCTGCACCGCTAAGGGTCCTGCGGCCGGGCGTCCGGCGCGGCATCTTCCGCGCATGCCCGCGAGATACGGAGTGGGAGGTGGCGTCGGCGGCTCGCTCCCCGGAGTCCTCGGCCCGGAGGAGCTGGACGGCAGGATCGAGTGGGTCCCCATCCGACCGCCCCGCGATCTGCCCGAGGCGCTCGCCGCGAGGCTCGGCTCCGACGACGACGCGGGCCGCCTCGTCCTGGGCGTGCTGGGACCGCTGCGGCAGCTCCTCGAGGGCGAGCCGCTCGGCGCGATCGTCGCGAAGCTGCCCCTCCCGCTCGCGCGCGAGCTCGCGGACGCCGAGCTGAACCTGTGCGCGAAGGTCGCGCCCGCCGCGGGCGCCGCGGAGTACCTGGCCGAGGTCTCGCGCCTCGTCCTCCATCCGCCCGAGACCGCCGCGACGTACGTGCGAGCGGTGTTCGCCGCGGCGAAGGCGGTGCTCGCGCCCGAGGAGGCCCGGGCCGTCGAGGCGCGGCTCCCGCCGGAGATCGCGGAGCTGTGGCGGGGAGCCTGACGGACGCCTAGGCCTGCGCCCGGCGCGGCAGCCGCACCGTGACGACCGTCTCCCCGTCGGACGACGCCTGGATCTCGCCGCCGTGGCCCCGCACGATCTCGCGGGAGATGTAGAGGCCCAGGCCGAGGCCCGAGGCCTTGCGGCTCTTCTCGTCGGGCCCGCGGGAGAAGGGCTCGAAGAGGTGGGCGAGCACCTCCGGAGGCATGGGCGGGCCCTGGTTCCTGACGCGCAGGACGACGTGCTCGGCCTCTCCCGTGAGCTCGACCTTCACCGGCCCCACGTCGCCGTGGTCCACCGCGTTCGAGACGAGGTTCGAGGCGACCTGCTCGAGGCGGTCGGGATCCCACTCGCCCGAGACGTCCCCGTCCTGCGAGACCGTGATCTCGCGATCCGGGTTCGCCGCGGAGAGCTCGTCCACGACGCGCGAGACGATCTCGTCGAGCCGGGTGGGCCTCGGCGCGATGGGCAGCCCGCTCCCGAGCCGCGTCCGCGTGTAGCTGAGCAGGTCGGCGATGATCCGGCCCATGCGCCCGGCGGAGGAGCGCATGCGCTCCACGGTGCGCGCCTGCCACCCGGCGAGCCCGCCCTTCTTCTGGAGGAGCGCGGCGGACATGTGCACCGCGCCGAGCGGGTTTCGCAGGTCGTGGCCGACGATGCCGAGGATGTAGTCGACCGCCTTGCGGCGCCGGTCGAACTCGAGCTGGGCCAGCGCCATCGCCTCGGCCGCCTGCGTCCGCTCGCGCTCGAGGCGCTCGCGCTCGAGGAGGAGCGCCGCGCGGTCCGCGGCGACGCGCAGGAGGACGAGCACCTCCGGGGAGAGCGCGTCCACCGTCCGCGATCCGAGGAGGAGCGCGACC
>DATDDC010000565.1:0-4001 GCA_036523995.1 Anaeromyxobacter sp. | reverse complement strand
CGCCGCGGCCGCCGACGCCCGGCGCAGCCGCTCGTCGCCGGCGAGCCCGAGGTAGTCGTTCGAGCAGAGGTTCACGAGGGGTCGGCCGCCGACGAGGACGACCGGCCCCTGCGCCGAGCCGATGGGCTCGAGCGAGCGCCGCAGCCCCTGCGCCGACAGCGCCTCGAGCTCGTCGTCGATCCAGTCGAGAGCCTCGCGCGCCACGGTCAGCGCACCACGGGGAGGGCGCGGCGCGGCCCGTTTTCGGACACGCGCGTGTTCCAGTCGGCCTCGTGGGGAGCCCGGCCCTCGTAGCTCCAGCCCTTGCCGGTGTCGGGCGGCTTCACGGCGAGCCCCTGCCGCTCGACCATCCCCACCGTCGCGTCCGGCGCGCGGCCCGCGCTCGTGAGGTAGTTGCCGATCATGGTCCCGTTCGCGCCGGCGTAGAAGATGAGCTCCTGGCGGTCCCCCAGGTTCACCTCGCGCCCGCCCATCACGAAGATGTGCGCCGCCGGCATCATGAGCCGGAACACGGCCACCGCCGCGAGGCACTCCTCCGCGGTGATGGCCTTCACGTTCGCCATGGGCGTGCCCGGCCGCGGGTTCAGGAAGTTCATGGGCACGCAGTCCACGCCGACCTCGCGGATCGTCTCCGCCAGCTCCACGCGCTGCTCCGGCGTCTCGCCCATTCCGAGGATGCCGCCCGAGCAGAGCTTCAGCCCCTGCCGCTTCGCCGCGCGGATGGTCTCGAGCTGATCGTCGTAGCCGTGCGTGGTGCACACGTTGTCGAAGAAGCTGCGGGAGGTCTCGAGGTTGTGGTGGTAGTGCATGAGCCCCGCCGCCTTGAGGCGGGCCAGCTCGGGCTCCCGCATGAGCCCGAGCGACGCGCACGGCTCCACGGCGGTCTCGCTCCGGAGCCGGCGCACCGCCTCCTCCACCGTGCGGAGCTCGCTCTCCTTCGACAGGAGCCGGCCGGAGGCGACGATGGAGAACTCGCGCACGCCGGCGCGCTCCGCCGCCTTCGCCTGCAGGACGATGTCCTCCGCCGGGATGAGCGGATAGACGGGCGCGCCCGCGTCGGGGAAGTGCGCCGACTGGGAGCAGAAGCCGCAGTTCTCCGGGCAGCGGCCGCTCTTCGCGTTCGTGATGCCGCAGAGGCTCACCTCGCTGCCGTGCACGGCCTCGCGCACCGCGTTCGCCCGGGCGAGCAGCGCCTGGAGGTCGGGCCCCGCGGTGTGGCGGATGAGGCGGCGCGCCTCCTCGCGGGTGATCGGCTCCATCCCCGGCGGAAGCGGCCTCGTGGCGGTCTCGGACATCGGCGCAGGATACCCTGCCCGATCGCCTCGTCAACCACGTGGCCGCCGTGCGGTTGACAATCGGCGTCGCGAGGCCTAAGCGCCCGAAGCGGCGGAAGAAACGGCGCCGCGGCGGCACGGCATCCGGCGCCGTGGGAGGGAGGGCGAGCGGGCGAGCGGCCTTTGCCCCCTCCCCGGGCGCGTGCCTAGCTTTTCCCGGAGAGGGAGGGGCTCATGCTCTGGACGATCACGATCCTGCTCGTGGTGCTGTGGGCGCTCGGAATGGTATCCGGGTCGGCGCTGGGCGCCTGGGTTCACATCCTGCTCGTCCTCGCCGTCCTCTCGCTCATCTTCGCGCTCATGCGGCGCGGGTCGGCGACGGTCTGACGAGCGGAAGCGGCGAAGCACGGCGGCGAGCCCGAGTCCGAGCCCGGAGAGAGCGGGCGCGGGCGCGGGCTCGGTCGCTTCCGGAGGAGCCGGGGGCCCTGGCTCGTCCCCAGGACTGATTGGCGGCGGTAGCCTGTCGGAGCGGCGTGCTCCAATCGAGCCCGATGTCGCGCCCCGCCGGAAAGCACAGGACCGCCTTCGTCTGCAACGAGTGCGGCCAGTCGAGCCCGAAGTGGCTCGGGCAGTGCCCCGCCTGCAAGAAGTGGAACTGCATGCAGGAGGAGGTCCTCCTCCCGGAGGCGAAGGGGCCCGCCCGCGGCTGGGGCGCGCAGGCCGCGTCGCGCCCGGTGCCGCTCCGCGACGTCGAGGCGCGGGACGAGGAGCGGCGCCGCACCGGGATCGGCGAGCTCGATCGCGTGCTCGGCGGCGGCATCGTCCCGGGAGCGCTCGTGCTCCTCGGGGGCGATCCGGGCATCGGCAAGTCCACGCTCCTCCTCGCCGCGCTCGACCGGCTCGCCGCGGGCGCGCCGGAGCGGCCGGTGCTCTACGTCTCCGGCGAGGAGTCCGCACGGCAGGTGAAGCTCCGCGCCGACCGGCTCCGCTGCGGCGCCGAGAACCTGTGCGTCCTCGCGGAGACGGACGCCGAGAAGGTGCTCCGCGCGGCGGAGGCGCTCGCGCCGGCCGTCCTCGCCGTGGACTCCATCCAGACGCAGTACCTTCCCGAGCTCCAGAGCGCGCCGGGAACGGTCACGCAGATCCGGGAGACGGCCGCGCGCTTCATGGCCCTCGCCAAGACCACCGAGACGCCGGTCTTCCTCGTCGGCCACGTGACGAAGGACGGCGCCATCGCCGGCCCGCGCGTCCTCGAGCACATGGTGGACACGGTCCTGTACTTCGAGGGCGGCGGCGCGCACCCCTACCGCGTGCTCCGCGCCCACAAGAACCGCTTCGGCTCCGCGAGCGAGATCGGCGTCTTCGAGATGAAGGCGGGCGGCCTCGCCGAGGTCTCGAACCCGTCGGCCCTGTTCCTGGCGGAGCGGCCGCAGGACGCTCCCGGCAGCGCCGTGGCCGCGGTCCTGTCCGGGACGCGGACGGTCCTCGTCGAGATCCAGGCGCTCGTGGCGCCCGCCGGCTACGGCACGCCGCGCCGCACCGCCCTCGGCATCGACTCGAACCGCGTCGCCCTCCTCGCCGCCGTGCTGGAGAAGAAGGTCGGCATGGAGATCCTGCCCTGCGATCTCTTCGTGAACGTCGCGGGCGGGCTCTCCCTGGACGACCCCGCCGCCGACCTCGCCTGCATCGCCTCGCTCGCCTCGAGCTTCCGCGACCGGGCGCTGCCTTCGCGGACGCTCGTCCTCGGAGAGGTGGGCCTCGCCGGCGAGGTGCGCGCCGTCTCGCAGCCGGAGATCCGGCTCGCCGAGGCGGCGCGGCTCGGCTTCGAGCGCGCCATCCTCCCCGCCGCGAACGCGCGCCACGCCGAGGCCCCGGCGGGCATCTCCCTCGAGGGCGTGGAGAGCGTGGCCGAGGCGCTCGACCGGATCGCCTGACGCGCTCCGCCTGGCCATCCGGACCGGCATCGGGTAGTCGTCGTGGCATGGCGAACACGGTACGCCGGAGGGCCGCGCTCGCGGTCGCGCTCGTCGCCCTCGCCGCGGTGCTCGTCGCCGTGGCCGGCCTCCGCCGGCGGCCCGCCATCGACGATGGCTTTCCCAGAAGCGCCTCCGCCGCCGAGGGCGGCCGCCTCGAAGAGCGCCGCGCCCCGGACGGCGGGGCGGGCGAGCCGGGCTCCCCCGCCTCCGGCTTCGACGAGCCCTCCCCTTCCGCGGGCTGGGAGGAGGCCGCCGAGGCCGTGGCGGCGGACCTCCGGCGCCTGCTCGACGGCCGCCCCGGCGCCGGCGCATACGCGGAGGCGCGGGCCGAGGCGGCGAGGGCGGACCTCGCGCTCTTCCCGCCCGATCGGGCGCGGATCCGCCGCCTCCTCGCCGGAGGGGAGAGAGAGCGGCTCCTCGCCCTCGCCGCGCTCGCGGCCAGGCCGGAGCTGGACGACGATCTCGCCCGGCTCGTGCTCCGGGGCCAGCGCCCGGAGGACGACGAGGTGGCGCGGCTCCTCGGGGCCGAGATCGCTGCGGGGCTCGCGCCGGACCTGGCCGCCCGCCACGAGGACGAGCTCCAGCGCGCGTTCGAGCGCGAGCCGAACCCGCTCGTGCTCGCCGTGGCGCTGCCGGCCCTGGAGCGCATGGAGGCGCCGCGCCTGCGCGCCCTGCTCCGCGCCCAGGCTGCCGCGGCGGACCCGGAGATGCTGCCCGTCCTCCTGGCGCTCTCGCGGGCGCGGCTCGGCCG